>JAUVKN010000179.1 GCA_030596245.1 Bacteroidia bacterium
AAGACTTGCCCTAGGTACAAATTTAATAAGAAAAAGCGGTTCTGGCAATATTGATGTCGTTGGACATATACTTGCGCCAGATTGTGGCTAACCCTCGTCCGGGCGCAGGCTCCTCACCTGGGCACCTGCCTGCCACATTTCCGATTCCCTAAGCTCCTTCAGTTCGGCCTCCAGTTCGGTTTTATAACCAATGTGACCGGTCCTTTCAAGAACCACTTTGGTCTCTTCTCCACTTCTCACCCTGGCATATAACTCTTTGAATACGGGAAGAGTAGCATCCCTGAATTTGGGTTTCCAGTCCAGTGCACCCCGTTGAGCAGTCGCGCTGCAATTGGCATACATCCAGTCCATTCCCTTCTCGTCCACCAATCGGATCAGGCTCTGTGTCAATTCTTCAACAGTTTCGTTGAATGCCTCTGAAGGGCTGTGTCCATTTTCACGCAACACATCATATTGTGCTTCCATGATCCCCGCAAGTGCACCCATAAGCACACCGCGCTCACCGGTAAGGTCACTGTAGACCTCACTTTCAAAAGTGGTTGGGAACAGGTAACCCGAACCGATTCCGATCCCAAGAGCCAGGGTACGTTGCTCAGCATTTCCAGTATAATCCTGGAAAATAGCGTAGCTGGAATTGATCCCTGTGCCGGCAAGGAAATTCCTTCTCACACTGGTACCGGATCCTTTGGGAGCCACCAGGATCACATCCACATTTGCAGGAGGGATCACACTGGTCTGATCTTTAAACGTAACGGAAAATCCATGGGAGAAATAGAGTGCATCTCCCTCCTTCAGGCATGGCTTCAGCTTGGGCCAAACGATACGTTGAGCAGCATCTGAAACCAGGTACTGGATTACGGTAGCTTTTTCTGCTGCCTCTTCAATGGGGAAAAGGGACTCACCTGGAACAAATCCATCCTTTATAGCCTTGTCCCAATCCTCTTTGAACTCGGGGGCCTGACCCACGATCACATTGATGCCATTATCTTTAAGATTCAGAGCCTGTGCAGGTCCCTGTACTCCATAGCCAATGATTGCGATGACCTCATCTTTCAGCACCTCCTGCGCTTTTGAAAGAGGAAATTCTTCTCTGGTTACGACGTTCTCTTCAACGCCGCCAAAATTAAGTTTTGCCATTTTTGTTCTTATCTTTTATTAGGTTAATTATTTACTCAATAGGTTAATACTTCGTTAGCCGTATCATTTTGATGTTGATCTATATCTTTCAGATAAGCTGAAATCTCCTTGATCTGTTTGGTCAGGGCAATCCGGCCCGATCGTGCAAACTGGAGGATACCATAGGGTTCAAGTTCCCTGAAAAGCAGTTTGGTCTCTTCTTTATGACCCGTCTTCTCCACAACAATGTAATCCGGCTCAATGGCAAGGATCCTGGCATTGTGTTTGCGGACCAGCTTTTCTACCTCATCCCCGTGTGCAAAGGCCACCGTAGGCACTTTATACAGAGCGATTTCCTGGTAGACGATTTCATCCAGGGTGTGGTAAAAAGCCTTCAGGATCCCGATCTGCTTCTCGATCTGTTTGGTCACCGATTTGGCCATCTCTTCCGAGGTATTGATCACAATGGTAAACCGGTAGATTCCCCTTACCTCCGATTCAGAGGTGTTCAGGCTTTCAATATTAATTTTCCTTCTGGAAAATATCACAGTGATCCGGTGCAGAAGTCCAACTTTGTGCTCGCTAAAAACTGATATTGTATATTCCTTTTTCATGATAAATCCTATTATAAATTATTCTAAACGCATATCTGAAACTGTACCTCCGGGTGGTATCATGGGGAATATGTTACCCTCCTTCTGGACTTTCACCTCAAGTACAAATGGTCCGTCATGAGCCAGCGCCTCATCCAGCGCCTGACTTAGATCTTCCCTGTCGGAAATTTTCTTTGAGGGTACTCCAAATCCCTCACATATTTTCATAAAATCGGGATTGACCAGGTCTGTACTCGCATAGCGGCGGTCAAAAAATAGCTGCTGCCATTGCCGTACCATCCCAAGGAATTCATTGTTGAACAGGATCACCTTTACAGGAAGATTATACTGGGCAATGGTCCCCAGTTCCTGAATAGTCATCGTAAATCCTCCGTCACCAACTGCAGCTACTACCTGTTGTTTTGTCCCTGTAAACTTTACCCCCATTGCAAAGGGTAACCCGGTTCCCATGGTCCCCAGTCCGCCGGAGGAAACCCATGAATTATTTTTCTTGAACTTGTAGTATCGTGCTGCCGCCATCTGGTGCTGACCAACATCGGTAACCAGGATAGCAGATCCATCTGTCTTTTCGGATATCTGGTGGATAACCTCACCCATATGCATCTTGGAATCAGTTGAGTGGCAATCTCTGTCTATTACCTTGGCCTTTTCCACCTTCTCAAGTTCACGGAATGATGCGAGCCATTCCGCATGTTCAGCGGGTTTGATTTTTGGGATCAACTGCTGGAGGGCATATCTGGCATCTGAATTGATGGCCACATCCGTTTTTACAATCTTGTCGATCTCGGCCGGATCAATCTCAATATGAATCACCTTGGCCTGTTTAGCATAGGTATTAACATTACCGGTTACCCGGTCATCAAAACGCATTCCTATGGCAATGAGAACATCACACTGGTTTGTGTTTATATTGGGAGCATAATTGCCGTGCATACCAAGCATACCAGTTGCAAGCGGGTGACCGGAAGGGAATGCAGAAATTCCGTTCAGCGTATGACCTACCGGTATACCGGCTTTTTCTACAAATTCTTTAAACTCTGCCTCAGCACGAGAAATGGTGACACCCTGTCCACATAATACATAAGGTCGTTGGGCATTATTAATCAGGTCTGCAGCCATGTCGATAGATTCAGAACTGGGTTTGGGATTGGGTATATAGCTCCTCACCTGCTTACGCTTCTTATAATTAAACTCCACCTCATCGAACTGGGCATTCTTGGCGATGTCGATCAATACTGGTCCAGGCCGTCCGGAATTGGCATAAAAAAATGCTTTGGCCAGCGTATCCTGGACCTCATCAGCACTGGTAATCTGAAAATTCCATTTGGTAATGGGCATGGAAATACTCACCATATCTGTCTCCTGGAAAGCATCGAATCCCAGCAAGGGTGCACCCACTTGTCCGGTTATACACACTAGTGGTATGGAATCGAGCATGGCATCTGCCAAGCCGGTCACCAGGTTGGTGGCTCCGGGTCCTGAAGTGGTAAAACAGACGCCCGGTTTGTGTGAGATCCTGGCGTAACCCTGGGCAGCATGGATTGCACCCTGCTCATGCCTCACCCTGATATTGTTTATTCGATCTTCATAGGGTAGCAGGGCATCATATACCGGCATAATGGCTCCGCCAATATATCCAAAAATGGTATCAACACCCTCTTCCAGCAACGCCAGAATGAGTGCCTCGGCACCGGTCATTTTCTTTCCGGAAACCTTCTCTTTAGCTACCTTCTTCTTTGTCTCTGTTTGCATGCTATTAAGGTATTTAGTTAAAAAATATTGTACTCCTTCATCTATTCCTTGATTACTCTGACAGCTCCTTTGTCGGCCGACGAGACCATGCTGGCATATGCCTTCAGGGCTTTCGAAACTGACCTGTCCCGCTCAGGCTTCCATCCATTCTCCTGCTGATCAGCTTCCTTTCTGCGCTGTTCCAGCTCCTCTTTCTCAAGGACCACATTAATCCTTCTCGCGCTTATATCGATCCGTATCAGATCTCCGTCCCGAATCAATCCGATGGCACCTCCATCGGCTGCTTCGGGCGAGATATGTCCGATTGACAAACCTGAAGTCCCCCCCGAGAACCGCCCATCGGTAATCAGTGCACACTTCTCCCCCAGATGCCTGGATTTGATATAGGAAGTGGGATAGAGCATCTCCTGCATACCAGGTCCTCCGCGGGGACCTTCATAGCGGATCACCACCACATCTCCTGCCACCACTTTGCCCTCCAGGATGGCATCACAGGCGTCATCCTGGGAATCATATACTTTAGCAGGACCCACAAACTTCAAAACGTTTTCAGATACGCCGGCGGTTTTTACAATGGATCCCTTTTGTGCAATGTTTCCGGTAAGTACAGCAAGACCGCCATCATCGCTGTACGCATTCTTAAGATCCCTGATACATCCGGTGGCCCTGTCAAGGTCGAATTCATCATACCGGGCATCCTGGGATCCCATTTTGAGATTGATCCCGCCGCCTGGTGCAGCCGAATATATATCCTCCACATGGTCGCAACGATCCTGAGTGACAAGATCGTAACATTTAATGGCCTCACCCAGGGTTTTCCCATCCACACGGTTTACATCACTTTTAATGAGTCCGCCCCGTTCCAGCTCTGCCAGGATCCCCATGATCCCCCCTGCCCTGTTCACATCCTCCACATGGTACTTCGAACTGGGTGCTACTTTGCTTAGTACCGGGGTGGTGCGTGACAGACGGTCAATGTCTTCCATGGTAAAGTCAACCCCCGCTTCATGGGCGATGGCCAGCAGGTGTAGCACCGTATTGGTGGATCCTCCCATGGCAATGTCCAGTGTCATGGCATTTTCAAAAGCATCGAAGGAAGCAATACTCCTGGGAAGGACCTTCTCATTTCCATCCTGGTAGTAGCTTTGTGTATTCTCAATCAGTTGATGTGCAGCCTTTTCAAACAGTTTTTTTCGTTCAACATGGGTGGCTACTACGGTCCCGTTCCCCGGAAGCGCCAGTCCAATGGCCTCATTCAAACAGTTCATGGAGTTTGCTGTAAACATCCCTGAACAGGAACCACAGGTGGGACAGGCCAGCTTTTCAATACGTGAAAGTTTCTCATCACTCACAGCCGGATCGGCTGCCATGATCATGGGATCGATCAAATCATATGCTTCGTCTCCATCCCTGCCAGCTTCCATGGGTCCGCCTGAAACAAAGATGACAGGGATGTTCAGTCGCACGGCTGCCATCAACATCCCCGGCGTAATCTTGTCACAATTGGAGATACAAAAAAGGGCATCCACTTTATGGGCATTGGCCATATATTCAATACTATCAGCAATCAAATCTCTGGATGGTAAAGAATAGAGCATTCCATCATGACCCATGGCAATCCCGTCATCGATGGCAATGGTGTTAAATTCTGCTGCAAAGTACCCGGCTTGCTCAATGATCTGCTTGACCTCCTGACCAATGTGATGCAGGTGGGTGTGACCCGGCACAAACTGGGTGAATGAGTTGGCAATTCCGAACACCGGTTTGCCAAACTGTGCTTCGATCATCCCATTGGCACGCCAGAGACTTCTTGCCCCTGCCATTCTTCTGCCCATTGTGCTGGTATGACTTCGGTACTGTATCTTCATCCTTCTTAGTTATTACCTCTATATACAAAAAAAACCATCCTCGTTTCTGAGAATGGTTTTGGTATGTTATTATTCAGTATTATACCACTCTCAGGTTGTTCCGGGAATTAGCACCAGCAACACCACCACGAGAATGTTATGTAGAATGTTATTCAACATTGTTCTAAAACATGGATCAAATATAGATATTAATTCAACACACAAAAACAATTCATATTAAAAAAATAACATTTTATTCATGATTTGGTTCATCACCTATTTCATCCTCCAACGCTTCAGATGGTAACTCCAGAACCTCTTTTGATTCCAGAGAGTCCATTGTTTCTACATTGCGGAGTTTCTTTTCAATCTGATTGGTTCTGGTACTTCTCAGTGTTTCTAAGGATCCCGATGCACTGTTAAGCTGTTTCTGAACCCTGTTCAACTGCTCAGAGAACTTACCAAATTCAGTTTTTACAGCACCCAGAACACTCCAGACTTCACTGCTTCGTTTTTGCACTGCCAATGTTCTGAATCCCATCTGCAGGCTGTTCAGAAGGGCAGATAGGGTGGTGGGACCCGTAACAGTGATTTTGTACTTGCGCTGGAGTGTCTCAAACAAACCCGGGTGCCTCAGCACCTCGGCATACAGACTCTCCACTGGCAGAAACATGATGCCAAAATCGGTTGTATGCGGTGGATCAATGTACTTATCGCTAATAACTTTTGCGAATCCCTCAACCGCCTTAATCAATATCTTCTGGGCCGATTCTATCTGCTCCGGAACTCCTTGTTCATACATTTCCAAAAGTCCTTCATAAGACTCGATGGGGAATTTCGAATCAACTGGCAACCAAACCTGTTCATCCCTGTTTTTACCCGGTAATTTGATCGCATATTCCACATTGGCCTGACTCCCCTGTTTTGTGGCCACATTCTTGCTGTATTGCTCAGGTGTCAGAATCTGCTCTAAAATATTACCCAGTTGATACTCTCCCAGCACACCTCTTGTTTTCACATTGGACAGGACTTTTTTCAAATCGCCCACTCCGGAGGCGAGGGTCTGCATTTCTCCCAACCCCTTGTGAACCTGTTCCAACCTGTCACTTACCTGCTTAAATGACTCACCCAGACGTTTTTCAAGGGTTGTTTGAAGCTTTTCATCCACCGTTTTCCTCATCTCATCCAGCTGTTTGGTGTTGTCCTCCCGTATGGATCTCAGCTGCTTTTCAATTGTTTTCTCTACCTCTTTAATATGATCCGTCGCCTGCTTATTATTCTCCACCTGTTGATGGTTAAAATCAGTGAACTTCTGCCTCAGCAACTCATTCAAATCTTTGATATTCTGAGAAAACCTCTCTTCAAAGGACTTTAGCGACCTGGCCAGCTCTTCTCTGTTTATCTGAGCGTTTTCACTGCTCTCTTTTCTGTTTCTCTGAAATTCATCTTTGATGGAGGATTCGATAGAGGATTCAACCTCTTTTAACTGTGGTCTTAAATCCACTGATTCTCTCCTCCTTAAAGTAAACAGAAGGTTCAGGATCGCAAGAAGAATTAAGATACCCAATAGGATTTCTACCATGATCTAAGGATTTAATCTTTAAAGATAGTACAATCGGAAAAAATATAACTTTGTGACATGCCGGAGGAGAAAAAACGTGTACTCTACAGCCTGGTGTTTCCAGGATTCTTCCTGCTCCTGATGTGGGCCGTCAAATTCTTCGAGGTCTCCATGGAGGTCTTCTTCGTGGAGGGTGGAGTTTATCCCCGAAAGCTGAGTGGGTTGAAAGGGATTCTATTCTCTCCCATGATCCATGGCAACTGGAAACACCTGCTGGACAACTCTATGCCGGTATTCCTGTTGAGCCTGGCGCTGTTCTATTTTTACCGCGACATTGCCTACAAGATCTGGTTGCTGATCTATTTCATTGCCGGGATCTTACTATGGGGCATAGGCCGACAGGCATACCATATCGGGGCTTCAGGACTAATCTATGGATTGGCGGCATTTCTTTTTCTGAGTGGTGTGATAAGGAAGGTCCGAAGTCTGATGGCCATCTCCCTCTTGGTAGTCTTCTGGTACGGCAGCATGGTCTGGGGCCTTCTCCCTTTTGATTTTGAAGTCTCCTTTGAAGCACACATTACAGGGGTGGTAGCCGGAGTGATCCTGGCAGTAATGTACAGAGATCAGGGGCCCGAACCAGAACGCTCCACACTGGATGATGAAGAGGACGAGGAGGAGTTAGGGGAGTCAGAAGATCAGTAGCCTTTCACCCAATTCTCCTTAAGCAGTGCAAATGATATCATCCCTGTTATCCCCCACCATCTTCAGCCACTTTTTGGCATCCTGTAACAGGTAGGGATAAGGAAATGCATCCCTCAGGTTGCGGGCGATATTGAGACTGTTGGCATGTTTAACAAGCGACATGGCGTCATCTGGATGCCAGGGTCGAAGCAGGTATTGTTCCCTTTGAATGGTGGGCAGTTGCATTTGTTGAAATTACAAAAGAGAACCTGTTTATCCCATATGTCCGTAAAACCACTTCTCTTCAGGGAGTGGATATAAGGACAAATCTACTGATTCTCGATATATTCTTTGACAATATCCAGCGGTGCACCTCCACAGGATGCGATAAAATAACTTGGAGACCATAATCCACCTCTCCAATAGTACTTTTCCAGTTCAGGGAACTCCTGCCTGAGAAATCTGGATGAGACTCCCTTCAAACTGTTCACAAGTCTGGAAGGTGTTGTATGTGGAAGCGGCTCAACCAATAGATACACATGGTCCTTTTGCCCGTTGGTTTCAATAAGTTTGCATCCGAAGTCATTACACACCCTTTCAAAGTGGTAATGTAACCTCTCATACATCTTTTCAGTGAAGACCTTTTTTCTGTATTTCGTCACAAAGACCAAATGCAGATGTAGTGAATAAACGACATGTCTTTTAGTGCGCAAATCTTGCATAGTATGTAAATATTTCGTATATTAAAGTCTAATGCTAAAGATACGAAAATCATATAAATTCAGGTTAAAGACCAATAGAGATATTGAAAATAAACTATCCCGATTTTGTGGTTCGTCCCGATTTCTTTGGAACAAGTCTCTTGCCATGAATTTGGAGCGTTTAGAGAGGAGGCAACCGATCCTTTGGTACAATGAGCTGGCATTTTGGCTCACCCTGTGGAAACGATCCGAAGAGTACGGTTTTTTGAAGGAGTGCCCTTCACAGGTATTACAGCAAAAGCTTAAGGATCTGGAAAGGGCTTTCAGGGATTGCTTTGATAAAAGCCAGCCTTTGAAGCGAACCCCGGTGTTTAAGAAGAAAGGATTGGGAGATGGTATTCGTTTCCCACAGG
>JAUVKN010000072.1 GCA_030596245.1 Bacteroidia bacterium
GGCTACTTCCTTGAGGAATTTTTCTTCCAACAACCTGGCCATACGTTTGACCACGGTCCTGCGCATCTCCAGGTCCACAGGCAGGTTGGGATCCTGGTGGGCAATATTGATCCTTGTTCCGATAATAAATTGTATTTCATCACTCTGGTTAAACAGTTTTACGATGCGGTCTGCCGGTCCTTTACCCAACCCATAGGAGGGTGAATAATTCTTCAGGATGCGGGTAACCTTGCTAAGGGTCAGAATCCCTTCTGTCACCAGGTCGATCCCCTCCATGTGGGATACAGGGGGAAGATCCGGATCCTCAAAAACCAGGCTGTCCTCAATTTCCACATCAAGTTCCCGGGAGATGATATCAGCTGTGGTGGCACCGCACACAACTATTTTGCCTCTAAACGATTTGACCGATTCGACCAGCTGTGTGTCGTTCTCCTCTTCATAGGGTGGACCGGTTACGATCAGGAGTTTTCGTGGTTTTCGGAAATAGATACTGGCGCAACTTGTATCATCTTTCGAATTAAAACCGTCGTTTCGATGCGCCATATTCACCATTTTGGAAGCCAGCTTTGTGGCGGAGATCTTGGGGCTGTTCTGAACCAGTTTCATGGTGTAATCCAGCATGTTGTCCCTGCTCCATCCCAGGGGATATTTGTCGGACCCAAGGCCCGATTGGGCAATGCCATCGCTGCAAAAGATGATTCGGTCCTCTTTTCGGGGCTCAAACTGACAGGAGAGGATCTCCTTGCCTGCGTTTTTCTCACTGTCAAGGACCACACAATTCCATCCGGGATCGAATGCTTTGTTATCCCTGAGAATGATTGTCTGCGGGTTGTCATACTCCAGGATTGTTGTTAATCCCTCGTGCTCGATATCCACAATGGTGAAGGTGGAGTAGCTCATGTGGCGTTCACTGCATACCGGCAAAGTATTCATGATAATATCAGCAATCTTTTCCACCGCTTTATGCTCCATGGTAAAATTGACGGCCAGGGTTGCGGTAATGGTAGCCAGCACATTTGCTTTTACCCCGTGTCCCATTCCATCGGAGAGAACCACAATGGTTCGATTCTCCTCTTTGATCTTCCGGCTGATATAAACATCTCCGCAGATCCTCTCATTGCCAAAGTTACGCTGCTCACAGGCCACCTCTATAAAAAATCTTCCGCTCATTGATCTTTCAAGTCCTGTTTCAATTTATATGATTCGATGATGGAGCTGAGCATTCGTTCAGTCTCAGAAGCACCCTCTCCCATAATAAAGCCGATCTGTTGCACCAGGCTCAGATTTTTATCAATGACTTCAGTGAGTCTTTTAACCACCTCCTCTTTCTGTACTTCCGGGGCTGACATATCCCTGATCACGGCTCCCACAATTTTGTTTTTCTCAATAACAAATATGCTCACATTCAGTAACTTGCCTTCATGGTTAAGGTCACGATTGGTGATCGACTCATTGTGGGTGAGCACGTATGTAAAGAGATTATAAAAATTGTAGGGGAGAAGTGTTTTCAGGTCCGCCCCCGCCAGTCCGGGTACCACCTCGTTGATCTCCTTTACATCTTCCCCCAGCAATTCGATAAAACTGTCGTTGGTCTGAATGATCTTTAGCTGCTGATCGCAGATCACCACCATGGATGGCAATTTATGAAGCATCCGGCGGACAATCTCTGAAGCTTCTCTGGCTGATTCCTTCTCCTTCTGCGCAAGGCGTTCTGATTTTTTTAGTGCTTCCTGAGCCTGCGCCAGTTTTTCATTGCTGATCTTGAGTGATTGAATGTGGTCCTGACGGTTTTTTGAGGCGAAGGTGGTACACATCTCGGGAATTGCCAATCCCTGAGCGATAGCCGTGGCAAAATCGGTGCAACTGGCGTATCCACATGCCCCACAACCCACATCGGCCGATCCCAACTGGTCCAGTTCCTTAAGAATCTTATTCAACTTACTTTCAGCGGGGACGGGAAGGGATTGGTCATCGATTCTGAATTCCCTGGACAGGTCCAGATCGCTGAATTGATCCATTGATTTTTTCCACTGATCCAGATCCAGGATCTTCAGCCGTTTGTTCACATAACTAATAAGCTGACTGCGCCTTAATATGCGTTTCCCTCCCATGCTGGTGCCCCTGCCCATGAGAAACTCTTTGTAAAACAGGTTGAAATGGCACTTGATGGAACTGATGTTCTCTTCGAACTCTTCGATGGCATCAAGCATGCCTTCCCCTTCAACAGTTACCACCGGAGTCTGGTGTAAATGCTCCTTGATATCGGCGGCTTGAATGATTCCGTTAGCCATGGGGAAGAAGGAGCCTTTATAACCTAACGGTGCATCAAAGTCACTGTATTCCAGGTCGGTTTCATGAATGTTGGCATCCATAAAAAGTTCCCTGAGTTCCACAAATGTGATGGCCAGATCGATTCGGCTCTCCTTTTCAAACCGTAATATCTCATCTTTGCTGGCGATAAGAGGACTGATGTATACCATGGTCACATCATCGTCCAGGAGTCTTCGGGTTACTTTTGCGGTGGCAGCCACAGGTGGAAGGATTGGAGCGAGGTTGGGTACAAGAGCGGGCTTGTATTTTTCAATAAATGAAACTGTCACAGGATCATTGGACATGATGTAGTATTTTCCCCGGCTACTTTTAAATAGTTCTTTGTAGGCACGGGCCACCAGGTCAACACCAAAGGCCACCTCCTGGACATTTTCAAATCCAAGGGTTCGCAACATTTGTACAAACTTCCGGTAATCGGTGATGTCGGGGAATTCCCCTGCAATGGAAGGATCTACCAGGGCGGCTACTTTTTTCTTCTGTTTCAAAAGATTCTTCAGATCATCCCTGGTATTCCGGATCTCTATGGCACCCGGACCGCAGACTGCAGCACAACTACCACAGCCAATACATCGCTCCGGAATAATCTCTGGTTTATCCTTGTCCGACCGGACACGGATCGCTTTCACCGGACAGGCCCTAACGCAAGCATAACATGCGATGCATTTGTCGTTGTTGATCTTCAACAAGGGTTCCATAGTTGTCGTATTATTGATCGCCAAACTCCTTTTCCAGTATCTCCAGGACTTTATCCTGGGTTACCTGTTCGTATATTTTCTGGTCTATTTTCAGAATGGGCCCTTCACTGCAGTTGCTGAAACAGTGGTTGCCTTTCAGGATTACATCACGTTCCATCTGGTGGTCTTTTAGATATTGCTGGATTATTTGCAGGGTCTTTTTGTTCCCGCGGCTGAAACAGGAGCTCCCGAGGCAAATTCGAATCTCTTTTTTTACCAGTGTCATGATACCCACTGTGATCAAAGTTAATAAAAACGGATTATCGCAATCCTAATTTATACTCTGTTCAAATTAATTACTGTTTTTCAAATAACAAACATAATCAATATCTTTGATCCTTCTGTGAACCTGCTCTATTATTGCACATAAAAAGTTGATCCTGATTTGATTTTATGAATACAGAGACAGCTCAGATCGATGAAATCCTCCAACGATTTCCTCAAATAAAGAGGAATGCATTGATTCCCCTTTTACAAGCCGTACAGGATGAATTTGGGTACATCTCTGAGGAGGCCATCGCCCGCATAGGGGCCCATCTCTCTTTGCCCACAAGCAAAGTATTTGGTTTGGCTACCTTCTACAACCAGTTTTCCTTCTCGCGCAGAGGGGTTTACCATATCACCCTGTGTAATGGATCGTCATGTCATTTAGCGAGATCGGGTGAGTTGCTTGGGGAGATCACCAAGGTACTTGAGATCAGTGATGGGGAGACCACTCGTGACGGACTCTTTAGCCTGGAAGTGCAGTCCTGCATTGGAGCGTGCGGACAATCTCCGGTAATGGCGGTGAACGGCTCCTACTATTCAGGGATCAATGTGAAAGAGGTCAGAGAGATTATTAAACAATACCGTGAGGATGCTTCCAGATAAAGAATTCTTACTGAGACTGGCACAATCTGCGCCATCGGAACTTTCGACCGATGAGAAGGAGATGGTGACTCTGCTGAACAGGGAGCGTCTCATATGCCCGCTGGTGATGGTAAATAGTTCCATCTCAGGGATAGTGGCAGGTGCAAAAGAGACATGGGAGGCCATAGAACAATACGTGGCCGACCGGGCCATTGAGATCGACCTGTGCGAGTCAGGCAGCATCGGGCTTAGTTCTGAGGAGCCTGTAATTTCGGTGCAGTTGCCGGAGCGGACCCGCCTCTTTTTCGCCAGGGTGACTGCCGAAAAGGTCTCCTCTTTGCTGGATGACCTGTTTCATCAGGTGATTCCCGATCAGTTGTTGATCGGACAGCTCAGGCGGGAGGGTCAGGAGCCCTGGAGTGACATCCCCTATCTTGATGAAATCCCATTCTTCGGCCTGCAGAACCGCATCGTTATGGAGGTGTGCGGGATCATTGATCCTTTCTCTTTTGGAGAGTATGTGGCCAGGGGTGGATATAAAGCATTTCTTACAACCATCCGAAGTTACACACTCAGTGAGGTGTGTGATCTTGTTAGGGATAGCGGCCTTAGAGGCCGTGCAGGAGGAGGATTTCCCACAAGTAAGAAATGGAAGGTTGCTTTTGATACCCCGTCCGATCAAAAATACCTCATCTGCAATGCTGAGGAGAGTGATCCGGGGGCTTTTATGGACCGCACCCTCATGGAAGGAAATCCGTACCAACTATTGGAAGGGATCTCCATCGCGGCCTATGCCATTGGATCAAACCGTGCTTACATCTACATCCGAAGTGAATACAAAGATTCCATCAGGCGTATTACCAATGCCATAAAGGAGTTGAGGGTGATGGGACTTCTGGGTGATAATATTCTGGATAGCGGGTATAACCTTCAGATTTCGCTGAGGAAAGGACCCGGGGCTTTTGTTTGTGGCGAAGAAACGGCACTCATTGCCAGTCTTGAAGGAAGAAGGGGAATACCCTCATCCAAACCTCCTTACCCTTCTACCTCAGGGTATCTTGGTCGCCCCACTGTGGTGAATAATGTGGAGACCCTCTCCAACCTGCCGGGTATCATCAGCAAAGGTCCTGAATGGTTCAAAAGCATTGGGCTTGAGGATTGTACCGGGACCAAGATATTCAGTATTTCGGGACAGGTCCGGATGTCGGGACTGGTAGAAGTACCAATGGGTACTACCTTCGATACCATTGTGAACGACATTACCGGAGGAGCCAATAAGGGACGCAAGCTGAAGGCGCTTCACGTGGGCGGACCTTTAGGTTGCACGGTACCACTGGAGCTGATGAAGATCCCCGTCTCCTATGCGACCCTGAAGTCGGAGGGCCTGGTCATGGGCTCGGGTGGAATCCTTGTGATGGATGACAAATCCTGCATCGTGGACACAGTCAGGTACTTTATGAATTATGTGAATAAGCAGAGCTGTGGAAAGTGCATCCCTTGCAGAGAGGGAACCAGGAGGATGGCCGAGATTCTGGAAAGCATCACACGGAAACCGGTAGATGAAGAGGGGCATACCACCCTGGAACGCTTCAAAGAAGTGATGCAATTGGAGAATCTGGCAGAGGTAATGAAAGATACTTCACTCTGTGGACTTGGTCAGAATGCACCCAATCCGGTAATGAGCAGCCTGAAGTATTTCAGGAGCGAATATGAAGAGCATATTTTCGACCGACGGTGTCCCTCAAATATCTGCACTGAGTTGAGGAGCTGGTATATCGATGTGGAGATGTGTACCGGCTGTTCGATCTGTGCAAAAAGGTGTCCGGCAGAGGCAATTATTGGTACAGCCAGGCATCCCTATTTCATTGTTCAGGAGAAATGTATTGGATGTGGGATCTGTTTTGAAGTATGCAAATTCACGGCAGTTTATTACAAATAGGGGAAATATGGGAATAACGCTTGAGGTGAACGGCAGGACCATTGAAGCGGTGAAAGGGGAGACCATTTTAACCGCCCTGAACAGGAATGGGATGCAAGTGCCTACCATCTGTAACATAAAGAATCTTTCTCCTTCTGGTGCCTGCCGCATGTGTGTGGTTGAGGTGGAGGGACGAGAGAATCTGATTCCAGCCTGTTCCTTTCCCATCGAAGAGTCATTGGTGATCAAGACCCATTCGCCAAGGGTGCTACGGGCCAGGAAGACAAACGTTGAGCTATTACTTGCCAATCACCCCGATGACTGCCTTTACTGCGAACGGAACGGATCGTGCGAGTTGCAGTCGCTTTCGGAGGATCTGAATATCAGGGAACGTCGCATACCCGGTAAGAAGAGCCCCCATAAGATCGACAGGTCCAGTCCGGCGATCATCCGGGATCCTTCCAAGTGCATACTTTGTGGCAGGTGTATACGGGTGTGTGAGGAGATCATGAGCACATCCACCCTCGATTTTGCCTACCGGGGAAATGAGCTACAGATTGCAACCACACTGGCCAAACCATTGAACTTTTCCAACTGCACAGCATGTGGTCAGTGTCTTATTGCCTGTCCCACGGGTGCCCTTATTGAACATGTGCAGTTTCCGGAACTGGAAACCCACATCCATGCCCCCGGTAAGATCGTAGTGGCTCAGTATTCTCCGGCTGTTGCTGTATCTGTGGCAGAAAAGCTGGGGTATAAGCCGGGTACAGATTTGAGTGGGATTATCAATGCGGTGCTCCGAAGGTATGGTTTTGACTATGTTTTTGAAACCGCTTTTGGTGCTGATGTGATGATCCTGGAGCAGGCAAGGATCTATTCAGAAAAGAGATCCGGACTGCAGGAGTATCCATTGATAACCAGTTCATGTCCGGCCTGGGTTCAATTTGTGGAACAATCCTATCCGGAACTGATCCCGCATCTTTCTCCGCTAAAGTCACCTCAACAGTTAATGGGCTCCCTGATCAGGGAGTGGTTCCCCCGACTTTATGAGTTAGAGGGGAAAGAGATCGTATCGGTAGTGATCTCATCCTGTACAGCAGCCAAAAGTGAAGCCAGACGTGTGGAGATGAGCCGTTCTGGCATTCCCGTTATTGACCTGGTTCTCACAACCAGGGAATTGGCCAGGTTGATCCGGCTCAGCGGACTGGATCTGGAACAGCTGGAACCTGATAAGCCCGATGCACCTTTCCATTCTAACGGTTCGGTGGGTTTACTGACAGGTGTGGCAGGAGGCGAGGCCGAGGCTGTTGTACGTACCATTTACCAGCGGAAGACAGGGAATGAACTGGCTCCTGCCAAGCTTCACCGGTTCCGAATTCACAAGTCTTTCCGCGAAATGATGGTAAAGGCTGGAAACAGAGAGATCCGAGTGGGCAGCGTAAGTGGCCTTGCAAACGCCGTGGAATTGCTGAAGGAGATCAAGAGAGGAAAGAGGAAGCTGGATTTATTGGAGGTTATGGCTTGTCCCGATGGCTGTGTCAATGGAGGAGGACAACCCCTTTCGATGGATGAAAAGATCATCCGTACACGGTCCAGGGCAATTTATGATATTGATAATGGAAGCACTTTGCATGCGGCACATCTGAACCCGGCTATAGAACGACTTTATAATGAATTTCTTGGAGATCCCGGAGGGGAAATGAGCAAGGAGATCTTATACAGAACATACACAAAACGGGAGGTGTTGTTATAGATGGATTTCCATACAGAGTAAGCTTACTCTCAAACTGATGGTCGACATGGATTGTCAGAATTGTTGATCCGAAACTGTGATTTAATCTAAAGAATTCCTCGAGGTTCTACCTCGGGGTAAAAAGCGGAAAAGTTTGAAAAACGGCAGGTTTTTCATAAAAGATAAATATTCCGCTTTAATACCTCGATGGCTCTGCCTCGGGGTAGTTTATTTAACAATATTTTGTACTATTGCATAACTACACATTCAAAATTTTATAATGCTACCGGAACGAACTGTAGAGAGACTCAGTGAATATCGCAGGTCAATGCTGCAGTGTCTGGAGGAAGGAAAAACACACATCTACTCCCACGAACTTGCAGCACTTCATCACAATACTGCTGTTCAGGTGCGGCGCGATATCATGTTCATCGGTTACACCAGTATGCAGCGAAAGGGGTACGATGTGAGGGAACTCATCAATGTCATTGGAGAGATCCTCGACTCGGAGAAGGGTCTGAATGTGGCTGTTATAGGTATCGGTAACTTAGGTAGGGCATTCACCACCTATTTCGTGGGAAAACGTTCAAAACTCAATATCATTGCCACATTCGATGTGGATACCAACAAGATCGACCGGGTGATATCCGGCGTGAAATGTTATCCACTAAACCGAATTAAGGAGGTGGTGGAATCCCATAACATATCCATTGCCATAGTGACAGTACCTGCCGATTCTGCGGCCGAAGTATCTGAACAGCTGGTGGAAGCTGGCATCAAAGGGCTACTCAATTTCACCACTGTGCCACTGAATGTGGCCCCGGATGTTTATCTGGACGAATACGATATGATCACTTCCCTGGAGAAGGTTGCATATTTTGTGAAGAGTGCGAAAAAGTAGTTTATGGAAAATCGAATCGGAGCCGTCATCATACTGGTCACCGATGAAGTTGATATTCGGCGGATCAATTCCATTATTTCGGAACATTCGGAATTGATTCTGGGTCGACAGGGAATCCCCCTAAGGAGCCGCTCAATCAATGTTATTTCCCTGGTACTTGAAGGAGACACTGACCATATTGGGTCGCTCACCGGTAAATTGGGCAGGATCCCCGGAGTGAAGGTGAAATCTGTCCTGGCTGGTTAAATGTTAAAAAATGCCGGTTAAATGTTAAATTTCCCCATCACGGCAACAAATTTATGGCTTATTGGTTAATATAGTTGGAAAGTAATTGTTGGGGTGCAAGGCAAGTTGCGAATCTTTTGAGGGTTTTAGGGAGAGTAGCAACTTGCCTTACTTTTTTTATGCTGTTCGGCTATGTTCTAAGACACTCCGTTTCATTCCCGGACAAAAATCAGCTTTCTTATCTTTGGATTAGCAAATCCGATCCATATGGTTAATCGACAACTTATTGAACCTGAGAGTATTGTAGTTGTAGGCGCCTCCAATAACATTGCCAAACCAGGGGGGAAGCTTTTTCATAACATTCGTACCGGAACATTCAGGGGTGAGCTTTATGCGCTGAATCCAAGAGAAGATACAATTCAGGGATTGCCTTCATTTCATGAGGTAAAGGATCTGCCGGATACCGACCTGGCCTTCCTGGCCGTTCCCGCATCCCTCTGTCTGGAGATCATTAGCGAACTGGCCGGTAAAAAAAATACCCGGGCTTTTATCATTGTTTCCGCCGGCTTCAGTGAGGAGAATGAAGAGGGGATGCAAATTGAAAAGGAGATTGTGAAAGTCTGCAGCGCCTTTGATGCAGCACTGATTGGGCCCAATTGCATTGGGGTAATGACTCCGGCCTACCAGGGTGTTTTCACCCTGCCCATTCCTCGATTAGATCCACAGGGATGTGATTTTATCTCCGGTAGTGGGGCCACAGCCGTATTTATTATGGAGTCAGGATTGCAGAAAGGACTCAAGTTCAACCATGTTTTTTCGGTGGGTAACTCGGCACAGCTTGGGGTGGAAGATGTGTTGCAATACTTTGATGAAACATACCGTGACAATAGTTCCTCGAAGGTAAAAATACTCTATTTTGAGACCATCAAGGATCCTGACCGCCTTCTCAGACATGCCACATCATTGATCAGGAAAGGATGCCAAATTGCAGCCATCAAGGCAGGGACAACCGATGCAGGCAGCAGAGCCGCCTCCTCACATACCGGGGCCATGGCCAGTTCGGATATGGCCGTTGATGCCCTTTTCAGAAAAGCCGGTATTATCCGGTGTTATGGGAGGGAGGAGTTGACTACTGTGGCATCGGTCATGTTACACCTGCCCATGCAGGGAAGAAACCTGGCCATTATTACTCATGCTGGTGGACCAGCGGTCATGCTTACCGATGTGCTCTCCCAGGGAGAGATGGATGTTCCCCACCTGGAAGGTCCGGAGGTGGAGCGGTTACTGACCCACCTCTTTCCGGGTTCGTCTGCTTCCAACCCCATTGATATGCTGGCCACAGGTAATGCTGAACAGTTGGGGACCTGTATTGACTTCTGTGATTCGTCGTTTAAGGAGATTGACGGTATTGTTGTGATCTTCGGTACACCCGGATTGGCCCCTGTGTTTGATGTATACGAAGTGCTGCATCAGAAGATGCAAACCTGCAGTAAACCCATCTTTCCGGTCCTTCCATCGGTCACAACTGCAAGTAAAGAGGTTCAGGAGTTTCTTTCACACGGACATATCAATTTTCACGATGAGGTATTGCTGGGTGAAGCACTCACCAGGGTTTACAATACTGAAGCACCAGCCGGAAGTAAGCCTGACCTGGAAGGAATCGATATCCAGGCCATAAGGGAGGTGATCGACACCGCTGATAATGGTTACCTGTCGCCCGAAGCAATCCAGCAGATCCTGGATGCAGGGGGAATTTCCCGGGTGACCGAAGGGGTAGTTGTGGATGATGTATCCCTGGGTGATGTTGCCAGGAAAACGGGTTACCCGCTGGTGATGAAGGTGGTGGGGCCTGTTCATAAATCGGATGTGGGCGGTGTGGCACTGGGGATCGATAATGATGTTGACCTTATGAGCAATTTCCGACGAATGACAAAGATCGAAGGCGCTACCGGTGTATTGCTGCAACCCTTGCTTGATGGACTGGAGCTGTTTGCGGGTGCCACCTACGAACCATCCTTCGGACATGTTGTGCTTTGCGGAATGGGAGGAATATATGTGGAAGTAATGAAAGATTTTGCCTCCGGTCTGGCACCCCTGTCCATGACCGAAGCGTCTCAGATGATCCGCTCCCTGAAAGGTTATAAGATGTTGAAGGGGGTACGTGGACAGGAGGGGATCAATATCCAATCCTATGCGGAAATTGTAGTCAGGCTCTCCAGCATCCTCAGGTATGCCACAGAGATAGCTGAATTGGACCTGAATCCGATTATGGGAAAAGGGAATCAGCTGGTGGTGGTGGATGCCAGAATCAGGATCCAGAAAAGCGTTATATAACACATGCCCCATATGCTTTTGGGCACAACAGTATTTTTCACCTTTCCCTAATTTTACACAGGATCTCAAAAGTTGAATTTATGAAGCCGACACCCATTGCAGCAGAAGTTGTCAATGAAGTTATCGATGCCTTTGGTATTCGTCCAGCCGGGAAGGCCACCATCAGGGAATTGGTGAAAATCGTGAACGATATAGAGGGTATAACGGGCCAGAAGTTCATTCGCATGGAGATGGGGGTTCCGGGCCTTGATCCAACTTTCGTCGGAACTGAAGCGGAGATGATTGCCCTGCGCCAGGGTGTGGCTTCCAAATACCCGAATATTGAAGGGATCAAACCTCTGAAAGAGGAGTCAGCCAGGTTTATAAAAATGTTCCTGGACGTGGATGTTGAACCCATGCACTGCGTACCCACCGTTGGATCTATGATGGGAGGAATGGCTGCATTTATGGTGGTGAACCGATCCGATAAAAACCGCACCGGGACCCTGTTTCTGGATCCTGGATTTCCTGTGCAAAAACAACAATGCCTGGTGCTTGGACACACCTATGGATCCTTCGACATCTATGATTACCGGGGCGACAAACTGAAAGCCAAGATGGAGGAGGAGATCGAAAAAGGAGACTACTCATCGATCCTCTATTCAAATCCCAACAATCCATCCTGGATCTGTCTGAATGAAGAGGAACTAAAAATATTAGGTGAGATCTCCATGAAACATGACCTGACAGTCATTGAAGATCTGGCCTATTTCGGAATGGATTTCCGAAAGGATCTGTCAAAACCAGGCACTCCTCCTTTCCAGGCTACTGTAGCGAAATATACTGACAACTATCTGCTTCTGATCTCCAGTTCAAAAGCGTTTAGTTATGCCGGCCAACGGATCGGTATGATCATCATTGCACCGGAACTGTTCAAACGGAAGTACCCCGACCTGAAAAGGTATTACACTTCGGAAAAGTTCGGTCACGCAATGATTTACGGCGCCCTCTATGCCCTTTCTGCAGGGGCTTCCCACACGGCTCAGTATGCGCTGGCGGCCATCTTTAAAGCGGTCAATAGCGGATCATACAATTACATCAATGAGGTGAAGGAGTATGGGGTCAGAGCGGGCATATTAAAAGCAATGTTCCAGAAATACGGCTTCCGGATTGTCTATGATATGGACCTGGATGAACCCATTGCTGATGGGTTCTATTTTACGCTCTCTTATCCCGGATTTGAAGGGTCCCAACTGGTGGAAGAACTGCTCTATTATGGAATCAGTGCCATTTCCCTGGAAATTACAGGAAGCACCCGGATTGAAGGATTAAGGGCCTGTGTATCACAGGTCAGGAGAGAACAGTTTAATGAATTGGAAGAACGTCTAAAGTGTTTTAGTGAGAATCATCCCATCCCGAAATAGTAGTTTTCATCCCTAAAAAGCTGCAATAGGACAAACCTGTCCAATAACAGTAAAGAAGGAATCTGAGAATTATTACATTTGGAAATTGTACATAAAAAAAAGCATAGCATGGCAAAAGCAAGAGGAGCCATAGTAGTTGATGTGGAACGGTGTAAGGGCTGTCAGGTTTGTATGGTCAATTGTCCCACAGATACCATCGGTATGGCTGAAGAGGTGAATGGGAAAGGGTACCACTATGCCTATATGAAAAACCCTGACAATTGCACTGGTTGTACAAACTGTGCGGTGGTGTGTCCCGATGGAGTAATAACCGTTTACAGGGTTAAACAAAATTAAACTGCAATAGATGAAAGAATTGGCATTAATGAAGGGAAATGAGGCCATTGCAGAAGCTGCCATCAGGGCTGGTGTGGATGCCTATTTTGGATACCCCATCACGCCCCAGTCGGAGGTGATGGAGTATCTTATGCTTCAGAAACCAGAGGAGCGGACTGGCATGATAGTCCTTCAGGCGGAAAGTGAGGTGGCCTCAATCAATATGGTTTATGGGGCAGCAGGAACTGGTAAAAAGGTGATGACCTCCTCTTCCAGTCCGGGCATCAGTCTTATGCAGGAGGGGATCAGTTATATTGCAGGGGCCGAACTTCCATGTCTGATCGTCAATGTAGTTCGGGGAGGCCCGGGTCTGGGCACAATTCAGCCCTCTCAGGCAGATTATTTCCAAGCCACCAAGGGTGGGGGACATGGCGACTACCGACTGTTTGTGCTTGCTCCGGCTTCGGTTCAGGAGATGGCCGATTTTGTGGATCTGGGGTTTGAGCTGGCTTTCAAATACCGGAATCCGGTTCTGATTCTTACAGACGGACTTATTGGTCAGATGATGGAGAAGGTAGAATTTCCCCCACAGAAGAAGAGGGTAGAGGAATTTGACCAATCCTGGGTAACCACTGGCAAAACCGATGACCGGGAGCGAAACATCATCACATCGCTGAACCTGGACCCCGATCGTCAGTACGAACATAACCTGAAACTACAGGAGAAGTACCGGAGCATGAAGCAGGATGTGATGTTTGAGAAAATTGAATGCGATGATGCTGAATTCCTCCTTGTGGCTTACGGCTCCAGTGCAAGGATTTGTCAGAAGGTAGTGGACATTGCCAGGAGCAGAGGCAAAAAGATCGGTTTGCTGAGGCCCCAGACTCTCTATCCGTTTCCCACTGATGAAATCGCCAGACTTGCAAGGAGGGTGAAGGGGATGCTGGCTGTGGAGCTGAGTGCTGGTCAGATGGTGGAAGATGTGAAACTGGCAGTGAATGGAAGAGTCCCGGTGCACCACTACGGGATGTTGGGTGGAAAGATCCATTCACCGGAGGATGTATTAAGTGCTGTCGAAGAGAAATTTATAGGAGGATTTTAAATGGAAATCAAAGAAATCATCAGGGCGGAAAACCTGGTATACAAGCGTACGCCGCTGATGACAGATACAACGCTATCCTATTGTCCGGGCTGTGGTCATGGAACTATCCATCGCCTGATCATGGAGGTGGTGGAAGAGATGGGGATCCAGTCCGATACCATCGGGATTGCCCCGGTTGGCTGTTCGGTGATTGCCTATGACTTTATGGATGTGGATTTTACCCAGGCTGCTCACGGACGGGCTCCGGCTGTTGCTACCGGAATCAAGCGGCTGTGGCCAGATAAATTCGTATTCACCTATCAGGGAGATGGTGACCTGGCGGCCATTGGGACTGCAGAAACTATTCATGCCTGCAACCGGGGGGAGAACATCACGATCTTTTTTGTAAACAACGGAATTTATGGGATGACCGGGGGACAGATGGCACCCACCACCCTGGAGGGAATGAAGTCTTCTACTTCACCCTATGGACGGAACAGTGAGACCATGGGTCCGCCTTACAAAATTACCGAAATGATCGCCCGGTTGCCTGGCACCCATTATGTGACACGTCAGGCAGTACATAAGCCAGGGCCTGTAAGGAAGTCCAAAAAAGCCATTCGAAAAGCACTGGAAATTCAGCGGGACAAGAAGGGTATTTCGTTTATTGAATTTGTTTCCAACTGCAACTCCGGGTGGA
>JAUVKN010000038.1 GCA_030596245.1 Bacteroidia bacterium
AACCTGTTCTTCTGAGCCTTGATTGCGCTGATCCTGATAATGTAGAAGAGGTAGATGATGAAGATGAATGCCAGAATAATCACGATCCGGAAGATCCAGGTATTGTACCATGCCTTCCGAATTGAAAATTCATATTTTTCAGCATATCCCCAGATGTTGTTATTGCCTTTTGCTTTATAGATGAATTCATAATTTCCCGGAGGAAGGTTGTTGTAATAAGCTTTGAACTCGCTTCCCCGGTGATAGGAGGAGTACTTGTTTACAGTTCCACGCAGATAGTATTCATATTCGACCGAAGTTTCATCTGAGAAGGTGAGCGCACTGATCTCAAAAATGAAATTATTCTCATTGTGGGAGAAAGTTTGTCCGTTTTCGACTTCCACTCGTTCATCATTGAGGAACATTTTTTCGATGTAACATATCGGTGAATAATTGAGGGTCGATTTGGCCCGGATGTTAAAGTTGGATATCCCATGATAGGTCCCTACCCAGAGCAGATCATTCTGATCCATAAAGAGTCCACCGGATGTGATCTCATCACCGCTCAGGCCATCCTTGGAATTGATGGTGAATTCAAACTCCTTGCTGTTTGTATTATAGTAGCTGAAGCCTTTGTTTGTACCCAGCCATAGGTAATTCCTGTTTTTTGCGGGAAGGATCGATTTAATTACCATCTCCCTGTCAAAACCGGAGAGTTCCACCTGGTCGAACCGGCTGTTCCGTACAAGGCCTATTCCGCAATCGGTGCCCACCCAAACATCACTACCTTCCTTCCGAAGCGACCATACATTACAATCTGTTTCATGGAGCAGTTCAAAGTCGGTCCCGTTAAAGGTGACGAATCCGGTACTGTTTCCCCCGATGACCTGTCCATCCAGTTCGATTAGCTGGAAAATATTGGCAGTGAATTTATTTTTAAGCTGCAATGGCTGGGAGTGGAATGTGGGAAAATAGTAAATGACCCCGTTGATTCCGGTAAGCAGGAAGATCTCTCCTTTGCTGGTGACAAATATGTTCTCTAAGCTGTGGGTAATCTGACTGAAAGGGGTATGCCTGACAATCTCAAGAGTTTTGCTGCCCACCTCGTATAATCCTTCATTATTGGCCAGCAGGATGTTGTTATTGGCCAGCAGGGTTCCTGTGAATTTGGTATTGCTGGTTCCGGTCTGCGGAGTGAAATTAACCAGCTGATCGTTCTGGAAATAGAAGATGCCATTATTGGAGGTGATCCATATACGATGCCGGTTATCCTGGAATATAGAATAAATGTAGCTATCGATGGTTCCCGGATGGAAGTTCCTTAATCCTTTCCGGTTAGTGAGCCGCTGCAGTCCGCCTGAGAACCCGATCCAGATGTTGTCCTCCTGATCTATCAGAAAAGAGAGGATCTTGTTGTTCTTTATCCCTATCTCCTGTTCATAGATGATGGGATCCTGGTCGGTGGATATCACTTGCAGGATTCTTGAGTCAGTTACCAGCCAGACCGAACCGAACTTATTGGTAGTAATATCTGAGATGATATTTACCGGGAACCGGAGTCTCTTGTTCAGGTTTCGGGAAAGGGCATCATAACGGTTCTCCATCAGATCAGCAAGGTGCATGATGTAAAGCCCTTCCCTGGTGGAAATCCAGATGCTGTCGTTGGCATCGATATAGAGTGAGTAACTATCTGTATTGCTCAGCTGGGTGATCCTTTCATTTTCCCGGTCATACATAAATACACCCAGGATGGTGGCCATTAAAAGGTGGCCCGTTCCAGGATCTTCTGTGAGATGGTAAATGATATCGGGCAATACCGAAAACTCGGCATTCATGAATCTGATCACTCCATCACTCTCTTCCATATAAATTCCATCGTCACCAATAAACCAACGGTTATCCCTGGAATCAACGAAAACTTTGTTGAAGGAGATCCCCGCCAGAAGGGTGTCAATCGTCGCATCATTCTGGAATTTTGCGATTCCACTTGTTGTGGCAAAATACATCATCCCACTGCTGTCCTGTGTAATATCTCTTACCGAATTACCAGGCAAACCTTGCTCATGGTTAAACACAACCATCTCACGTCCGTTGTAGCGTACTGCTCCGGAGTTAGTTCCAAACCAGAGGTATCCTTTCCGGTCCTGAAAAATTGAAAATATATCTTCCTGAGGAAGACCATTTTCTGCCCCATAGTTTACATAGGGTAGTTGTCCGGTCTGGAAGCTCTCATAATAGCTGTGAATAAAGGCTTCTGGTGCCTGAAGCGTATTTCCTCTCATCGCTTTCAGCAGAATGCCGATAAGCCCTTGTATTTGGGATCGTGCAATGAAATCCTCTAACTCCTTCAGCAGTTCAGGCTGGTCTTTGCGAAGGGCCCAGCTCACATTGAGGCTCCCCAATTCCAGTTTATCTTCCAGTTCGGGGTAGGCCGATAATTCACTGAAAGCATTATAAACAATGGTATAGTCGGCTTTCCCGGCCACTACATCGGGGATAAAATTATTTACCTTCTCATAATAGTAGTTGGTGATACTGTGTTCCCGCAAAATATCCTCATATACGGTTTCACTTCCTGTTACACCTCTGAATTTTTTCAGATCCTCAAGGGAGTTGATCTCTGTGTCTTTCCTGGCAACAACCATATAAGCTGAAGGATATACCGGGATCATATTCACTTTATTGGAGCGCCACTCCAGCGGAGCAATGGTCTCACATGCCAGGTCAAAATAGTTGAACCAGTCAGGTGTGTAGGAAGAATCCCTGTAGATCATTTTCTCTTTGGTCTCCCAGTACTTACCAAAATATGGAGTAACCACAAATTCAAGGGTAACCCCCAGGTAATCGGCAAACTCTTCGGCCAATGCGTGCATGAACTGTTTCTGACCACCCTCTCGGTAGATAAAATTACGTTCCCGGAGAGCCACCACCAGCTTTTTTGATTCAAGGATCTCGTCCAGATCACGTTGGTAACGATCAAGCTTCAGGTTTTTACTGAGCCGGTCCAGGTAGGTAGAATAGGTAAACCTAAACCTGCGGGAGAAGATCTCATCAAGCACTCCATTGCTTGCAATGGTTTCAAAGAAATTCTCCACCTCTTGAATAATTGGATTGTTTTTTTCCACAGCCCAGGCCATACGGGAAATATCACTGATGGGAAATGCAATTTTATAACTCTGTCCATTGCTGGCAATGAAATTCAAAGCCTCATCAGCATCCAGGATAATTCCGTAAACATCATTGTTTTGCATGAGACGTTTCGTCTCTTTACTGCTTTTGGTGGGAACCAGGTGGATCTCTTCGGTAAGGGAATTGTTGATCTCTTTTAGATGCTCTTCAAAGGTAGTACCGCCCATGAAAGCGATCTCTTTTCCTGCTAGCTCCGCAAAACCACTCGGAATTACCTCACTCTTCTTGATGATAAGCAATTCGGCCGATTTCAGCGTTTCGGCAAATCCAAAAAGCTTCTTCCGCCACTCCATAATGGTAAAAGTGGAGCAGATAATATCAGCTTTTTTTAGCGCATCGGGCGTGTAGTTGAGGTCAGGATTCGTTTCAAGGTCTGGAGGGATCACACCATCCTTCATGAAGGCTTCATCCCAATCAATTTCCGATTCGATCAGTTCCACATTCAGGTACCGGGCAAATTCGAGAGCCAGGTCGTAATTGATGTTCCTCAGATCATCGGAAGTGAAAGCCACATAGATTTTTCCGCTTCGTTTGATCTCCTCCAGGCTTCTACCCGAAACTCCACTGACAAACAGGATAAGGAACAGGAGAGGAAAGAATTTTCTTGAAAGCATATTACTATTTTTCAAAGAACTCCTTCAACCCCCCGAAATAGTAGGTATCCCACCCATGTGCCATATCATCATAAGCATCATCCGGGATGTTGGTATGGTGGAGTTCAATCTTGGTGTAATGTCTGTCGGGCCGAAGTGTAATGGTTACAATAGACTTCTGTTCATGATCACCGAAATACCATTCCTGTACAATCTTGCTGTCCTTTTCAAATGCCAGGTTCACCCCTTCTATGTCTCCATCAAAGAGAGAAAATTCTGTTCCGGGCTCCTCCTTCATTTTTGCATGACTCCCCGTCCAGAGTGTGATTGAAAAGGGATTGGTGAGAGCGGCATAGATCTCAGTGGGGGTACCTTTGATGCGGTAGTATTTACGGAGTTCTTGCATGGTTGGTTTAGTTACTACCAAAATTAAAGCTTTTTACGGAATTACCGCAGCACGCAACCCTTTCTTGACTGAATGCGTCTTTTGAATGATAATCAACTTGTTTTAAGTATCTTGTATCCTTAACTCCAACGTTATGAAAATTCCAGTCAAGTATATCCTTCCAGTGGTGATTTTGATGATTTGCACCATCCGGGTTGATGCACAGTCCAACTTCATCCCGAGCACGTTTATGCAATTCCTGGACCAGCATCAGGATTATTCCGCACAACAGTTACTGGATGATTACCCTCCAAAAACAACATACTATTCCAGCAGGCAATATCCGGCCGAACTCTCTTCCATTCCCTGGTATGATTCATTGAACAGCAAGTTCCAATTTACGGATGATGAAAATAACCTGCTTAAACAGAATTACTTCATGGTTTCTGAGCGCCTGGAATCATTTGACTGGGCCAGTGCTTTTGTCGGTTTGTACAGCAATGATCTGCCCCTGTTTCTCAGCTCAGATTTTATTTTGTCAACCCTTCACAACTCCTATGATGCCATCTTACAAACCATCGAGTGGCAGTTCCTGGAGCCCAATCTCAAGGAGTTGTTGCATGCCATGTATGACCATTTTCCCACATTGGTGGAGAGCTATTCAGGTGACGACAGAATGGTAGAGATCCTAAAAGATGTGGACCTCTATATTTCTGTAGCGTTGTCACTGGCAGATGACAAGGAATTCCTGCCGCAGTATGATACACCGGCTAAATATAACGAAGTGCTGGCAGCGGTTGAAGGAGAGCAAATGATAGAGATGACACTTTTTACCGAGACAAAATTACGGAAGATAGATTTCAGTCAGTTTACACCAAGAGGACACTATAATAAAGAGATCTATACCAGGGATGGAATAATTACCCTGGAAAAATATTTCAAAACCATGATGTGGCTGGGTAGGATCGATTTTCTTATGACCGCCCCACCTGAAAATCCATGGGAACCCAATTGGACCGATGAAGAGTTGAGAAGGATGCAACTTGGTGCCTTGTTGCTGAACGAGGTGCTTTACAGTTGTGGAAAGTTGGAAAACCTTACCAAACATGAGGAGATCATCTCCTTTATGGTAGGTCCGGACGATAACCTGAATCCGCTTGAGTTGAAAGGGCTGAGTGACCAATTGCTCACTTCAAATCAGGAGCTGTTCGAACAGGGTACTTACGATATATTTAAGGAGAACCTGAATGCGTCGGACGATTACGGGCAGAAGATAATGTCCAACTTCTTTTTTGTGGATCCCTATTCATCCGATCCGGGAAACCTACCGGTCTCTTTCAAATTGCTGGGCCAAAAATTCCTTGTGGACTCCTATGTCTTCAGCGAAGTGGTGTTTGACAGGATCATTTTCAACGGACAGAAGATATGGAGACCTCTTCCCGACCCCCTTGATGCCATGGCTGCCCTGGGTAATGAAGATGCCCTGGCTTTGATGGAGGGAGAGATGGATCAATATAAATATGCGGCAAAGATGGCGGGACTGAAGTACCTGATTGATGCATATGATGATGATTTCTGGGAACAGTCACTGTACAATACATGGCTCAATGCCATCCGCAGTCTCAATCCTTTGCCCACTTCCAGCCAATTGCCTTATTTTATGCAGACCACTGCCTGGCATCACGAAAAGTTAAATACACAGCTCACTACATGGGCCCAATTAAGGCACGATAACATTCTCTATGGAAAACAGTCTTATACCGGGGGAACAGGGTGCTCCTATCCCTATACTTATGTGGAGCCTTATCCTGAGCTGTACGGAAATCTGAAACTGTTTGCGGAAAATGCATCCTACTTTTTCAGTGATGTCCTGTCAGGTGAAATTGTGGAGAGCAAGAAGCAGATTACAGAATACTATAATAGTTATTCAGAGATTATGGGGAAGCTTGAAACCATTGCCCTAAAGGAGCTGGAAGGAACCCCTCTTTCTGATGCGGAAATCACTTTTCTGAAGACCATGATTAACGGATACATGGTGTCTGGCCCCTCCATCAGCGGATGGTATAACGATCTCTTTTTTGATGTGGAAAGGGGACTTACATGGGATTTCACGGTGGCTGATGTGCATACACAACCCACAGAATTTAATGGGGCTGTGGTGGGCAATGTTTTGCATGTGGGCAATGGAAAGATCAATATGGGTATATTCCTTGCGGATAATCCCTGCAATCCCGGACAATATATGGCTTTTGCAGGACCGGTATCTTCGTTTCACCAGGAGGTTACCTCCAATTTCAAAAGGCTTAACGATCAGGAGTGGGAAGAGTACTTCTGGCAAGGGTATGAATCTTACCCGGAGCGGCCTGACTGGGTGGCTTCTTACCTGGTGGACCATGATGGAAATGCGTATCCCCAGGGCAGGACCCTGAAAGGGGCATTATATACAGGTACCGGAACCTTGCCGGGAAATGAACCTCAGCTGTTTGATTACCTGCTGTTGTTCCCAAATCCGGTGTCGGATGAGGCACACCTCCGTTTTGTGCTCAATACCAAAAGCAATTTTTCATTGGAAGTCTATGATGCTTCAGGAAGGAAAATCCATACAGTCGGGAGCCGTGTTCTGATCCCTGCGGAGCATAACATTTCACTGCCTGTAGATAGCTGGCATCAGGGAGTATACCTGTTGAAAATAGTAATTGGGAACCAGTATGTTGTGAAGGAATTAATGGTTCATTAGGGAGGCTAATCCACTGCTTTGTGTACTTCGGAAATTTCGATCTTCAAAATGCGGTATCCTTTCCATACCTCAATGGCGGCAAAGATGATTCCAACGAAAACAGCAAACATCCCTGCGTAGAAGAAAGAGACAATTAACCAGTCGAATGTAACAGTAGGCGTGTTGATGGTAACTCCAATCAGTACCGAGCTGACAATAAACAGGGTCACACCCAGGGAGTAGCTGAAAACCGCATTACGCACCAGCGAGATTCGACCAATAAGATGGCTGATCTGGAGTTCAATATTGCTCAACCTGTTGCTGTCGGTTTCATCGATGTTAGCCTGGTGGAAGATCTTTCGCTTCTCTTCGGTCAACAGCCTGATGCGGTTCACAACCAGGCTGTATTTGTTATTCATTCCCAGCAATAGTAATCCACAGGCGGAGATCATCAGACCTGGCGCCAGCATTCCCTGGATAAGCTGAACGATGGGCGTTTCCATACAGAGCAATTTTATTCAACAATGTTATGAATAAATACGGACATTGCAAGGCAGGGCGGGAGGTCAGGGATATACAGGAGGATTCAGGGACAAAACTGCTATTGGTCCAGGAAGAAAAGTTCTTCTTTAAGAGCAACGATCCGATCCTCAACGATGGTTCTGATGGAGAGGCTCTGAGATTTTTTCGTTTCAGGTTTAGGAAGAAGATCCAATTGATCGATGTACCTCTGATAATCCACCAGGGCTTCCTTTGAACGATGCATGCTGTTGTCGAGGATTGAGGCCATTAAATAGAGCGACATGAGATTGGTGGTGTCGGTCTCCCATGCCAGGCTATATAGCTCATAGGCCTTTTCATGTTCCATCTCCAGTCGCATGATGTTTCCCTGTTCCGAATAAATCCGGGATTCAATTCCCGGTTCAGGCATCATCAACTCAAGTGACTTATCAAGGTGATCCATGGCTTCTTTTTTCGCAGTGGTAGTGGCCAGGCTGGTCCCCAGAAAGAAATGCACTTCTGCATCCATGCTGTCCTTTTTTACAGCGACTTGCAGCGATTCGATGGCGCCAGTAAAATCAACGGTCAGGTAATGACAGATGCCTTTAAACTTGAAGGTAAATGCAGTTGAGTCGCCCATGTTGACTGCATCACCGAATTGTGGGATGGCATGATGTGGTTCACCTGCTTTGTAGTACGTATATCCAAAGAGTTTCCGGAATTTGATGTTTGTGGAATCTATATCCAGAATGTGCTCACAAATGGGAATGGTCTTATGTGGTTGATTGGCTTGAATATACCAGTTCCCTAATGCATATGCTGCTTTCTGATTATCCGGGTATATGCTATAGGCACGTTTATAATAGATCACTGCGCCGCTGTTGTTATGCCGGTTGAGAATATCGCCCATCATCATCAGGCTGTTCAAATTAAGCGAGTCGATCATCAGGACCTGCTCGAGTGCATGAATGGCCTGTTTATAATGTTGCCGGAAAGAGGCAATATCGGCCAGTTTTAACCAGGAGGCCACATCGGTACTGTCCGATTGCACCAGGTATAAATAGTTGTTCCAGGCTTTAACAAAATCTCCTGCGCTTTCATATTGTCCTGCCAGCATCCTCCGGATACTTGCATGCCTGGGAAAAAGTGCCCTGGCATTTTCAAGTGTGGAGATGGCCTCTTCTGTCATTCCCAACTGAACTTCCGACAGTGCTTTCAGGTAATGGGTATTGAATGCAGTATCGCCGGAGGCAATGGATCCTGAGCTCTTTTTAATAACCTGCTTGTAGTTACCTGAATAGTATAGATCCAGGATGGCCTCCTGTGCTGTCAGGATGTGAGAGGAAAAAAAGAGAACTATTCCTGTGACAAAAGAAATCCGGAGTGAACTCATAATGTGAAAAAAAGTGACCGCTGTATTCGCTCAGCGGTCACAGTAAAACAAATATTATTGTAGGGCAAAGGTTACCGGAAAAGTGTACATCACATTGACTGCCTTTCCTCTCTGTTTTCCTGGTTCCCAGTCAGGGGATTCAGAAACCACACGTATTACTTCATCCTTAAGCAATTTTATATATTTTTCCTCAGGAATAGAAGCATCCTCTGATACGGATCTATATGCAACCACCACCACTTCATCGAGGGGTTTACTCTCCTGTTGTGCCAGATATTCAGGATCAGGTATAATTAATTCCCCAGTCTTAGTTACTACAAATTTGATAAAAATTCTTCCTGTGACACCATTTTCGGCTGCATCCTTGGGATATCTCAGGTTCCGAGCAATAAATTTACGGAATTCTTGGGCAGGATCCCCACCGTTGAAGGTTGGCATCTCTTCCACAATAAAGAATAGAGGTTCATTATCCAGTGGATGTGCAGCCCTTCGGGTAGGCATTTCATCAATGGTATAGGTAGAGATTTCATCGATCTCTTCTTGAGGATCGTTTGCAGCTATTGAGCCCTCTTTTTCGGCACAGGAGACGAAAAAGAAGGCAATGACTGCCAGCGGAATCATTAGGGCCAGTTTCCATGAACTGCCCAATTTATAATCTTTGTTTAGCATGACGATTCGGTTTTTAATTTGACTACTGAATTGATTGGAAATTGAAGCGCTTCCTATATATTGATTCAATATTGACAATTGGTATTTCATTGGATCGTTTCCTTTTCTGACCATAGCCGAGTCTGCCAGGTACTCCAGGTTCTGGATCACCGAATTGCGGAACATCCAGGCAAACGGATTGAACCAGTTGATCATCACAAAAAGTTCCACCAGGATGCGGTCAACGGAGTGCCACTCTCTTTTATGAATCTTTTCATGTTCCAGAATATGATGGAAAGAGTTATCCTTGATTGAAGCTGGATCGATGAATATATATCCGAAAAATGAGCTGGCATGGAAGGTTGGGTTGGAGAGGAGTGTGGTCCCATCAATCTCCAGTTGTTTGGAGATGAATATCGCCCGGGTAATGGTGACCAGTTGTATCATTAACTTGATAATGCCCAAAGCAAGAATCAATAAATATCCAGTCAGCATGATCTTTCCGAATGAAATTGTACCTGAGGTTTCCTGTGCCGCCCCTGAACCAAATACAGTGATCCCTTCCAGGTCAATTGAGACAGGGGTAATTCCGCTTACCGACATTCGTGCTGCTTCTGGTATAAGTGGCAATATAAAAGGCAGCGCAATGGCACTCATCAGGTAAATCCGGCGGATGAGGAAATTCTTGTCCTTCTCAAAGAATAGTTTGTAAGCCACATAAAGGATCACAAGGGCGATGTTCAACTCCACCAGGTATGCGAACAGGTTATTCATTATTGCCAGCTTTTTGTTTGATCTCTTCCATCATTTTAATGATCTCATCAGCCTCTTTCATGTTGAGTGAGCCGCTTTTCCCGAAATGGGAGAGTACCTGTTGCATGGAGTTATTAAAATAGTCCTTCATCAGATAAGAGAACCGCTCATTTCTGTACTGTTCCCTGCTGATCACAGGGAAGTACTGGTGAGATTTCCCAAAGCTACGATGATCCACAAAGCCTTTTTTCTCAAGGATCCGGATAATGGTGGAAACTGTATTGTAAGCCGGTCTGGGTTCAGGGAAGCGTATAAGGAGATCTTTTACGAACCCCTCTTTTTCATCCCAGAGGATCTGCATTACCTGCTCTTCTGCTTTGGTTAGAGTTGTCATATTTCAATTGTTCTGTTCAAGTGACACTACAAACATAAAACTAATTTCTTAGTTAATCAACTAAATCATTAGTTAATTTTAAATAAGATTGAAAAAACGGTCAGATTACTGTCTGTTTTCGATGTCTTTCTTATTTATATTGATGTAATGTAATGAGCTATGTAGCAGCAAAAATCATGCTATTCTTATTTAGAATAAATATGTATTTTCAAGTGATTGATAAATTATGACATATGTTGTTATATGATTCACATCAAAATTCTACTTTTACTCCTTTAAATTGTGAAACAAATAACAGAGATTCTTTAACGTTCATTAAACCAGCTAAATACATTAAATTATTGTGAGTCATGGAGACAATTATTGAAAATGAACTAGTTAGGGAACTTGCCAATAAGCATGGCAGAACTCGTGAGAGCTTGATTCCCATCTTACAGGATTTGGTTGTGCAGTACCGCTTTCTGTCGAAAAAGGACATGGTGGATGTGGCCAGGGAGCTGGACATATCGGCTGCAGATGTATTTGGAACTGCTACTTTTTACACATTTCTGGATACGGAGGTGCGTGGTAAGTATATCATCAGGATATGTAAAACCATCTCATGCGCAATGAAAGGTAAGAACGAAATTCTTTCTACCATTGAGGATATACTAAAGATTAAACTGGGAGAAACATCATCAGACAGAAAATTCAGCTTGCTGGAGGCAAATTGCATTGGCTGGTGTCATAAAGCACCTGCCATGTTGATCAATGATACTCCCTATACGGAACTAACTCCGGAGAAAGTGACAGAGATTTTGCGTGAATATATAAAGATTCAGTAACCGAAAATATATGTAACATGAAGGATAAGCATGTAAAACGGGTAGATCTTATTTTCGAGAAAATCGAATGCAGGGATGTTCTGGAAAAGATCATTGACATGGAGCCCGATGCCATTTGTCAGGAGATACTCGAATCTGACCTCAAAGGCAGGGGAGGTGCTGGATTTCCCACAGGTATGAAATGGAGGTTCGGTTCACAAGAAGAGAGTTCGATTAAATATATTGTATGTAATGCGGATGAAGGTGAACCGGGAACTTTCAAGGATCGGGAAATTCTGGATCAGGTTCCGGGAAAAGTTTTCTGTGGGATGGCCATTGCAGCCAGGGCTGTGGGTGCAAAAGCAGGTTATGTTTACCTGCGGGGGGAATATAAATTTCTGATTCCGAAACTCAACGAGGAACTGGCTAAATTTCACCGGACCATGGATGAATTTAATCAAAATTTCAGGATTCAGGTCCGACTGGGAAGTGGTGCCTACATCTGTGGCGAAGAGAGTGCGCTGTTCGAATCCATTGAAGGAAAACGGGGGGAACCACGCAACAAACCTCCCTATCCGACCACGTCCGGTTTGTTCGGAAAGCCCACCATCATTAACAATGTGGAAACTCTGGTCTATACGGTGATGATCATGAAGTATGGAGCAAGCCACTTTAAGGAGCTTGGCACAAAGGATTCCAGGGGATCAAAAGTGTTTTCTGTTTCCGGCGATACACCCAAAGCAGGGATCTTTGAGCTGGAGTTGGGAATGTCAGTGAATGAATTTGTGGAGGAGTTTGGAGATGGTGATACCAAGGCGGTGCAGGTTGGCGGTGCTTCCGGTTTCTGTGTTCCCAGGAAGAGGTTTGAAGAGACCATCATTGGATTTGAGGGAGTTCCTACCGGCGGGTCCATGAAATTGTTTAACTCCACCCGTTCAATGTACAATGTGCTGCATAACTACCTGGACTTCTTTACAGAAGAATCATGCGGGCAATGTACTCCATGCCGTGTGGGATGTCAACAACTGCTGAAAGGTGTTGAGGCCGTGAAGCGCGGAGATAAAAATTCCAAATACCTGGATGAACTTGTTAAACTGGCCAAGACCATGAAGAGGGCATCCAAATGTGGATTGGGACAATCGGTTGGAAATGCTTTTGGTTCCATCGTGGAAAATTTTAAGGAAGAGATAATTTATTAATTGGTAATCAGAATAAACAAAGTATCATGGTAAGTTTATCTATAAATGGCATGCTGGTAAAGGTTCCCCAGGGAACAACCATACTTGATGCTGCCAAAAAACTGAATTTCAGGATCCCGACACTCTGTCAGCACGACGACCTTTGTGTGGCAGGTAATTGCAGGGTATGTGTGGTTGAACAACTGGGAGGGCGTTCCCTGTTAGCAGCATGTGCCACACCAGTTAGTAGTGGTATGCAGATCCTGACCAATTCCCTGAAGGTACGTGCAGCACGGAAGCATGTGATCGAATTGCTTCTTTCGGAGCACAATGCCGACTGTACAAAATGCTATAAGAACGGGAATTGTGAATTACAAGACCTCTCCAATGAGTTCAGCGTGGGTGACCACTTGTTGCTGGATCTGACTGAGACTAAGGAATATACCATCGACAGATTTTCTCCTTCTATTATAAAGGATGATAGCAAATGCATTCGTTGTCAGCGTTGCGTAAGGACCTGTGAGCAGTTACAAGGGGTAAATGCACTTACTGTGGCCTACAAGGGAGAGCATCAGAAGATCAGCACGTTTGAGGAACTTTCCATGGCTGAGGTGATCTGCACAAATTGCGGACAATGTATAAACCGTTGTCCTACTGGTGCGCTCGTTGAACGTACATACCTGGATGAGGTTTGGGATGCCATCCTTGATCCTGAGAAACATGTGGTGGTTCAGACTGCGCCAGCGGTAAGGGTTGGATTGGGAGAAGAACTGGGCTTTGAACCTGGAGAGAGGGTTACCGGAAAAATGGTGGCTGCTCTGAAGCGACTGGGTTTTGATTCGGTACTTGATACCGATTTTTCAGCCGACCTGACCATCATGGAAGAGGGAACCGAGCTGCTGACCAGGCTGAAGCGGGCATTGGTGGACAAAGATCCTTCTGTGGCTCTGCCAATGACCACCTCTTGCTCACCCGGATGGATCAAGTTCATTGAACATACTTTTCCTGAGTACTTGCCTAATGTATCTACTTGTAAATCACCACAACAGATGTTTGGAGCCCTGGCAAAAACCTATTTTGCCCAGGTTAGAAAACTCGACCCTAAAAATATCGTGAGTGTTTCTATCATGCCGTGTACCGCCAAGAAGTATGAGGCCAACCGTCCGGAGATGCGGTCCAGCGGGTACAAAGATGTTGATTATGTGCTGACCACAAGAGAGCTGGCCAAAATGATCAAGCAGGCAGGTGTTGAGTTCCGCAAGTTGAAAGAGGATAAATATGACAGTATCATGGGAAAATCCACAGGTGCAGGAGTTATTTTCGGTGCCACCGGTGGTGTGATGGAGGCCGCTCTAAGGACCGCCTATGAGATTATTACCGGCAGGGAGGTGCCATTCGAGGGCCTGAACATTACCCCTGTACGTGGAATGGAAGGAGTAAGATTGGCATCAATAAAGATCGAAGAGTGTAAAGAGGAGTGGAGTTTCCTGAATGGAGTGGAGCTGAAATGTGCTGTGGCACATGGACTGGTCAATGCGCGTGAATTGATGAACAGAGTAAAAAGTGGAGATTTGATAGTTCATTTCATCGAGGTGATGGCTTGTCCGGGTGGCTGCCTGGGTGGTGGTGGTCAACCCATTCCCACCAATGAGAAGATCCGTAAGAAAAGGACGGAGGCCATTTATGCGGAAGATATGTCTATGGAACTCAGGAAGTCACATGAGAATCCGGAAGTGATCGGAATCTACAAGGAATTTCTGGGTGAGCCCCTTAGTCATAAATCCCACGAATTATTACATACCCACTATACGGAGCGGGTACGATACTAGCAACACCTTTTATACATCCTCAGGGTATTTTTTTACAACGTGGTTATTTGTGCAAATAATCCCAGGTTGTTTCAAAAACACCCTATCGGATGTTGGTAAAAAAGGACAACCCGCATAATACCAGACACCTTTGTACCTACTGTGTGGGTTCAAACAGGTCGATGGTTTCGGGCTGCATAAGTACCCAGATGGAATAGACACCTTTGGCAGTTCCAACAGGCACATTGAGGCAATTGATGGCCGAAACGATCATGACCAGAATACGGGCCCACGGTTTATATGAGAACAATCCGATACCTCCGATAACACCAAGACTGCTGAAAAACAGAATGATCAGTGAAAGGGTATTTCCGACGAACGATAATACCTTCTGTGCAATGGGCTCTTGTTCCACAAAATCAAAGACAAAAATAAAGCTGAGATAGATTGCCACCGCTCCCAGTAATCCAAGGATACCAAATCCCACATGTAAAGCTCCAACAAAGGAGACATGTTGTTTCATATTTTTTTTTCCATGATGTTTTTTTGAAGATTGATATAGATAATGTGTGAAAATATTAATAGTGACTTACTGATTAAGGATCGTAAAGGGTTATGAACTCGTAAGAATTACCGCTCCAATCCAGGAATTTCAGAAATGATTCAAATGATATTACGATAGTGGCTGTGTTTTCATTGGGATGGAAGCTGATCTTTTTGGCTGATTTCAATTCGGCATCCAGAAATAGATGAACGTGGTTCTCGCTGTCGTTGATTATACCAAACAGAGACACCGATCCTCCGCTCAGACCCAGATAACGTTCCATTCTCCGGGGGGATGCGAAAGAGATTTTCCCCTGTTTCAACCGTTGTTCGAGGTCGCGAATTATCAATTGCTGTTCATGTTTTAGAATAACCAGGTAATGCCGGTTGCCTTTGTGATTCCTGAAAAAGAGATTCTTACAATGGGTAGCATCGATTTTATTCCAATAGGGCAATGCTTCCTCAACGGTGGGAACGGGAGGATGCTCATAGATATCATAAGATATGTCCAACTCAGCCAGAAGCTGCAATACCTGTTCTTTTTTTGTCATATCATATCCTGTTCTAAAAAATAGGTGAATGATTAAGTTCCGGACCTGATCATATTGGTAAGCTGAACCCTGTTCTTCACGCCTGTTTTTATAAAAATGCGGTGTATGTGATCTTTCACAGTCTGCAATGAGATAAAGAGTGCATCACCGATTTCCTGGTTGGTCTGACCTTTGCATATCAACTGGATTACTTCACGTTCCCTTTTAGAAATCTCATATTTCCCTGAAAAATCAATGAGCATAGTTTCAAAATTGTCCTGAAGAGAGGAGGATTGTCCATGATATTTATCCAGGTATAGGTTGAGGAACAGGATGGGTATCAGGTGCCATGAGAGGAAGATAAATAAAAAGATATGTGAAACTACGATATGCATGAAAATAAGAACAAATGCGGTACTGCTTACCACCACAAAAAAAAGGTACCCGGAACTGAATATCCGGATGAACCTCTTTTCATAGTGGTCCGCCATTTTCCGGGAATAAAGGATCCCTACTGCGAAAATAGTCAAATACATTGTGACCATGAATCCAATAAATACCCAGCGCTGGATTGTAATTAGAAGTTGGTATTCACCCAGTTCGAATCGAGTAAGCCTGATAACGAAAATACCATAAACGATGAAGGCAGCTATTGAAACTACAAAGTAAAATGTGGTAAAGAGCGTAGGTATTTTCTTTTGGAAAAACTCTATCATGCTCCTGAGCAGCATAAATGTTGAGAGTGAAATAAATGGAATACCAAGGAATATGGAAAATAATCTGGCAGAGTGGATCACCTTCAATTCGATTTCCATTCGGGTAAGCAGATATTCCAATATGCCTGAACCGGCCAGACTGTATGCGCCAAAAATGTATAGAAAAACCAGGTAATAAAAATAGCTGTTTACAAAGGGTACCCCGAACCGCTTCATCAATTGGAAAGAGAAAAAGATGGCAATTGCACCAGCTATAAGCGGGATAAAGAGCAGTATAATTCGCAAGGGTTCACCCATAATTTTACGATGGTTTTGTCAAGATACAACAATTGGATGGTTCAAAATGACCGGCCCTTGAAAATCCTACTTTAGTATATGGTTGGAATCATTCCTACTAAAGTTGGAAAAATAAATACACTACTTAAGTCTATAGGATTCAGAACTCCTGGATCGTAGATTTGGTCCTGAATTACGTTCGCTCATTGACTGCGTCGAGCTCGTAAAAACTCGGTTCCCCGAAGTTCTACTTCGGGGTTAGTGAGCACGAATAAAACAATATATTAATCGATGATTCCCCGCAGCTTGCTGCGGGGAGAGTCAATTAAAACTTTCAAAAAATGGTTACAATTCTCAATAATGATAAATACGACTTCTTTCCCGATGCAGGCAGGGCCTATTCCATAGGATGGAAGGTGATCCGGGTCTATTTCGTGGAATTGCTTGTGGTTTCCATTGTATTTGCGATACTTAGTGGCCCTGTGGGTTTCTTTCAATGGCAAGTGGATCATTTTGAATGGTTCATTGTACCATTGGCAATATTTGGAATTGCTTACGGCATATTCGTCGCAGGACCCATTGGCTATGGTGTAAATTGGGTATTTCTGAAGGCAGTTCGCGGGGAGCGAATTGAGATCAGAGACGTATTCATGGTATTTCAGAGGAATTACTGGAATGTGGTGATCGCTAATATTGTGGTGGGTGTGATTGTGGGACTGGGCCTTGTGATGCTCATCGTTCCCGGGATTATCTTTGCCTGCAGACTGGCTTTTGTACCCTACCTGGTTGTGGACAAGGAAATGGATGTAATGGATGCCCTCAGGGTCAGCTGGGACATGACCAGGGGATATGGATGGCAGATCTTTTTTATGGGCTTCCTCGCTTTCTGGGTTGTGATTGCTGGTCTGATCTGTCTATTTGTGGGTGTATTAGTTTCGCTCATGTGGATCTCAGCCGCTTTCGCATCCATGTATCATGCAGTGGAATCGAAGAATGGAATTCCCGAGATCCGTTATACAGGTCAATAGAGTACCGTGACCGTAAACCACTATTCGGGAATTCAATCCGAATTGACCGGTTCATGGTTACGAAAATGTATTGTCCTACCTGGACACAAAGAGCTGATATGCCTGAGCCAAGATCTAATCTGCATCTTCTTTTAAAAACTTATGCTTATGTATTTCAGAACCGGTATTCACCTTTAAAACATACATTCCCGGAGTCAATTGTTTGACTTTTACGGAGGGCTCTTCAACATCCTCCATCAGAACTAAATTGCCAACAATGTCAAAAATGCATACACTGTAATTAACACCATTAACAGGTTGACCATCATTGAAGTAAATGACATTATTACATGGATTTGGATATAACACTGTTCCTGATTTGGGATTAAGAACATTATCTATACCCATGAATAAGTAATCGGGGTAACATGATTCAAATCTTGGATTTACATATTCAACTATCTGATCATGGTAACAAACAAATTCCCAGAATTCATTAGAAGTTGGAACATCTGAAATAAAGCCTATAGGACCGTTTAGAACGCTCCCAATTCCTTCAATCCAATAGTCTGTCGGAGCATGCATATAATTCCTTGAACAATCAACCTGGTACCTTTTTCTGTACTTCTCTCCCACAAGAACTGAGTCGACATTCAGTAAGATTGAATGGATATATTCAGTCTGGCTGTGTATAATAGTATCACCAATATTTTTTGTAAAGTCGTAAAGCAAAATACTATCATATCCGGGACAACCTAATACACCAGAGCCTTTATAGTAAATTTTTTTATCACGTTCTACCAGAAGCCCCACTACTCTACTATATGGATTGGCAGTATCACCTACTTCCTCAATTAACTTTATATAAGAGACTGAATTAACTACAGAGTCTTCTCCTAACGTATATCGCAATAATGAAGTGTCCGGCATATATCCCCACGGACCAGATTCGAAGTGCATATTCCAATGAACATTTTCTGTTGGAAATGGGAAATATTTCTGAGCAGAGCAGTAGGTGATGAATAGAAGGCCTATTGAAATTAAGTATATTCTATATAACATTGTTAGGGCCTTAAGGGTACGATTAGTCTAATTTACTAATTTAAATATACACCAGTTTTATTGGTGTTTATTTTTTGGCAGTAGTTTTGTATTAGAATTTGTATCCAGCACTAAATGACGGAGATGGTAATATTGGCCAACTAAGAAATAGATTAATACCTCCTCTGAAAAACCAACCCTTATTTTTTTGATATCTGTACATT
>JAUVKN010000112.1 GCA_030596245.1 Bacteroidia bacterium
CGGGGGTCGGATTGAAAAGCTGTTTGTGAATTTCACCGGTCAGCATGTGCGAAAAGGGGAAAAGTTAGCTACCATATATTCCCCGGACCTGATTACAGCTCAGCGGGAACTGCTCGAAGCAGTTTTATTTAAAGAGAACCGTCCCTCCTTTTATACAGCTGCAAAAGCAAAACTCAAATTGTGGGATCTGACAGACGATCAAATTACAGCCATCGAAGAAAATGGTGAACCACAGCTCTATTTTGATGTGCTTTCACCTATCTCCGGTACAGTCATGATGCGGCATGTGGCTCTGGGGGACTATGTGAAAGAAGGATCCGCTTTGTTTCAAGTAACCGATTTAAAGAGAGTCTGGGTAATGTTTGATGCCTATGAAAGGGACTTGCCCTGGATTAAAACAGGAGACCATGTAGGATTAACCTTCCAATCGATTCCCGGTAAAGAATTTGAAGGGAAGGTCTCATACATTGATCCTTTTATCAATCCTTCGACCAGGGTTGCCAGGGTAAGGATCGAATTGCCAAATCCCGGATTAAAATTGAAACCGGAGATGTTTGCAAATGGAGTGCTTCATTCAGCAATCGCTGAATCCTCCGACCAGTTACTTATTCCCAAATCCTCAGTACTCTGGACCGGTAAAAGGGCTGTGGTTTATGTGAAAGTCCCTGATAGAGAATCGCCATCATTTTTATATCGTGAGATCATATTAGGTCCCGAAGCGGGAAATTTCTATGTGGTGGCAGACGGACTGGAAGAGGGTGAACAGATTGCTGTTCATGGTGTGTTTAAAATTGATGCAGCTGCTCAATTGGAGGGCAAGCCCAGCATGATGAATCCGGAAGGAGGAGTTGTTTCAATGGGCCATAACCATGGGGAGGGAGCAATGAAAGCTGACACCCATGATGAGCATAGTGATCATGGTACTGAGATGAATTATTCGATGGCGACGGTGGCTGGCAATTGTGATATGTGTAAGGAAAGAATTGAAAATGCCGCAAAATCGGTGAATGGAGTGAGTGCAGCTGTGTGGGATGAATAATGAAGAGGCAGACCCTTTTGAGACAGCTTCTTCTTAACATATGGGTAGATGTGGGTTTGTAATCACAATTTGAAGAATACCTTTGTAAGAGAGAATAATTCAACTTTTCCAATAATCTCGGTGATGCTTTTTAGTGCAGCATTGTGTTTTTCTTCTATGCGGCATCTGTAATCATTGAGTTTTTTATCGTTATTCTGATTATAATGGCCAGATTCAAAATTGACCGAAAGTTCCTTCAATGTATCAAGCATAAATATGTTTGCATCGGAAACCTGGGCATTGAGTCTATCGGAAAGCCGCTCTATTCCTTCTAAGGGTTCATTGTAGAAAGAATATACTGACAGGTAATTTCTGGCCCATTTAGCAATATTCGAAAATCCATTCGGGTCATTGAGCCATGTATCGAAACTATCAAAAACGAAGTGGTGGAATTCATTAAAGGATTTGTCTTCGAAATCATAATCAAGAAAACCAGGCTTGCCAATTAATCTGCCCGTTTCCCTTAATTCTTTTTCGATCTTTGTTTCAAAATAGGGCAGCATTTTTAAAAAAGTTACCGGCATATATCCATCGCCGCAAATAAGTTCCAAGAATTTCAGGTTATCGTTCAATGAATCATATGTTGTTGTGGGCTGAAATAGCATGAATCCATAATCAATAGCAATACTTAGATTTTTGAGTGTATTAATTCCTTCAATATTATCAGACGCCTTAAGCTGTTTATTCATTTGAAGTAATCCGGCATCAGTCCCATCTTCAATCCCCAGGAAGACCCGAAACAGGCCATGTTGTCTCATCATTTCAAACAGTTCCGGATCAACTTCATCGGGTCTGCTATTGATCTTCCACATGATATTCCCGGACAGATTCTTGTCAACAAGGGCCTGACAGAATTCATCTATCCAACCTGAGTTTTTATGAGTAATAACCGGAAAATCATCATCCTGGAACAGAAATACTGAACAGTCCAATTCATGATGAAGATATTCCATTTCTTCCACGACCTTCTCCGGATTCCTTATTCGCTTCACCGGACCCGGTGGTTGCCGGTAGAACTCCCTGATATTGCAGAATATGCAATTGTGAATGCAGCCTCTACCTGCAAGAAGTGTAGTGTATTTCTTCTCAAGCAAATACGTTTTGATTTCTGACCGAAGAGGGAATGGAAAATTATCGAGATCAAGTTCCAGGGCACGAAGCTCGTTGTTCACCAGCGTTCCGTTATTCTTAAAGGAGAGACCGGGAACCTCCTTCCAATTGGCATCCCGGTGAAGATGGTTCACAAGATCGAGCAAAGTGTGCTCACCTTCAAATCTTACGATGGAGTCAAGAGAAGGAATAATATCGAAAAGTTCCGCAGGCCTCAGGCTGGCGAAATGGCCCCCTGCAGTAATATGGGTTTGAATGCCATTACTTCTCAGGTAGCCTATAAGATCCTTAAAATCATAGATGTACTCCTCAAAAATAATAGAAAAACCTATCAGTAAAGGATCCTGTCTTATCAGCTCTTCAACGATATCTGTCTTATCTTTTCTGAAGTCGATGATTTCCACCTCATAACCAGCTTCAGACAGGACAGCAGCCATATATCTAATTCCAAGGTTTTCATGCTTTTCAAAAGCAATAAAAACCACAGAATTACCATTCATTTTCAATTTGAGGTTTAAGGATCAATTTCAGGTAGGTCGGGAATGAGCTTATTCAACTCATCGGCCAGCTTCTCTCTTGCTTTATAGCAGGTGGCATGATACCTGGTCAGCGCTAAAATGATTTTTATTAAATCATCCGGCTTTAACTTGATCTCTCTAAGAGCTTTCTCGAGAGCTTGAGGGTCCATTATAAATGGTAAAGGCCATGGTCTTGGTTCACGCATCGTTTCTTGTTTTATTGGTTAATGAATGCAATCCCGGTATCATTAAACAATTGCTTAATGTCCGGGTCAAGTTTTAGTGTTTCTAAAGAGTATAGAGATTTTCTGTCCAGTAATTTTTTAATCATATTCAATCCGGATTCATGGTTGCCGGTAATGGCATAGGTCTGAATCATGTCATAGAGAATAAAAGGATCAGTGATTGCATCTTTGGGTTGTTCAATAAAATCCAGGGCCTTCCGGCCATGCTCAATGGCTATTTGGTTTAAACCAATGCCGGCATAAGTGATCCCGAGCTTGCTGAAAGCATAATAATTCTCAGGATCGAATTTGATCCGGTAGCCAAAGTAATCCAATGCCTTCATGAAATACTCGTTGGACTGCTTAAGATCTCCCGCGTATTTGTAGATCTTAGCCTTGAGCAGGAATGCGTCACCCTCGGTTTCTTCAAGATCATAAAATTCCTTTGCATTCGCCCGTTCAATATTCTTAACGGCAATGGGATATTTCTCTTCATAAAGATTTAATTCGGCCATGATCCTGTAGTAATCCTTGTCTGTCGTTTTTTCAGCTTCCCGTACAACCTTCTTCGCTTCATCTATATTTCCAGATGATAAGTGTGAATTTATTTTATAGACATAAGGAACATACCATTGCGGCATCAATTCAATGGCACGGTCAAAGCATACGATCGATCTCGAAATATCATTGAGATAGAGGTACGATAATCCCAGATTGGTTAAGAAAAGCACATTTTGGGGATTCGAGACAAACACCTTATTGGAAAGAGCCTGGACGTTCTCCCACTTACCGAGAGCCCTTCCAATCATTGATAAATAGAATAAATATTCGTAATTGTCGGGTCTTAGTTCAACTGCCTTTTCAAATGATGTGAGTGCCCAATTATATTCATCCAAACCATAATAATAATAGAAGCCCATTGCCACATGAGCTTCAGGGAGTTCCCGTTGCAAGTCAAATGCATTCTCAATATCTTCCCGACATTTATCAAGTACACTTGCATCAAAATATCCTGCTCTAATTCCCCAGAGCCTGGCTTTGGCCCGGTTGGCATAAGCCTCGGCAAATGAGGGATCCGCTTTGATTGCTTCTGTAAAGTATGTGATCGCTCTGTCAAAACTTATGGAATCGGTATATTCATTTTTCTCAGGATCTCTGACGGTAATTCCGGTTAAAACCATTTCCCAGGTATCCTGGGTTATCGCATTTCCTATGGAAGCAAACATGGTTGCCTGGGCTGAGACAGGTTGTTCATCTATTAGAGCTCTTTCCTCAGGAGTAAGGTATGTTCTCAGTTTCCTGGTGATCTTTTTTGAAATTTTCCTACTATGCTTACATATTTCATCTGACCAGTTACCTTCAATTTCGAAGTTTTCTGCCCATAATAGACTATGATCGTTGGCTGCAATTAAATTTACTGACAGACGTTTCTGGAATTTGGAATCATATGGTGTCCAATCCACCAAAATAGCGGCCGAAAGATCATGTCCTATCTCAGGGTAGAGCTTCCCCTTTCGATTGTACTTTCTGCAATTTTCCCAGGGAACCACTCTATATTCCTTCACCTTCAATAAACAAGAAGTAATTTCCTGTCCGATAAATTCAAGGTCAAGCGTTTCATTATAGTTCAATTCATTATCCTCAAGTGGAAGTACAGCAATAGACTTGTCGAGGAGTTGGATCTTCTTTTTATTGGCACCATCAATAATATTATATGCCAGGAGCCCAATAATAATGAGAACACTCAGGAAGGTGGTGATCTTGTAGGTTCTTACTTCTTTCGGAGGGATCGGAACCTGGTGCTCTTTGCTGGGTTCAGTTTTTTTAATACCGCCGGGTGTGAAATCATAGATCCAGGAAAACCATAATGATCCAAGAAATCCTATTCCAAGCAGCCATACAAACCACTTTGGAGCCGTCTCGAGACCAAATACATTGCTTATGTTCTGAGCGGCTTCAAGTAAAATTAAAGTTGAAGCACCGTATACTATAATTCCCCGAAATACCCTTCTGCGCTTCAGCTCCTGAACAAGTTGATATATACCGTCAGGCTTCATAACTATGGCCGATTTGCTATCCCGAGTTTATGCAAAAAGCCATATAATTTCCGACATTTATATCACTTATCCAAATAATTGATTTGCAGATAATTATTTGATTCTCCATCGTTAATTCTTCTCAAGGGTTAACCCGAAGCCCGGCAGTTATTGACCTGCAATGTCATGTTAAATGCCAATCTTAAAAAGTCCCAGTCTGACGACTCTCAGCGATTGCCTGTTCCGGAAACCTATATCATAAGCAGGGAAGGGTATATCACCTGGCGACAATTTGATCCCGATCAATGATTATATTAGGGGGATTAAATAGCATGTTCACAATAGGCATGCGCGAAAATGACCCTTCTTTTTCAGAAATCAAGATTTTCAGTTTGAGTGAAGTGGGGCGTAATGTGATAATCGCTATTTCATTGAAATTTAAGATTTAGTTGACTAAACTTAATAATAAGTTTGCACAACTAAAAAATAAGTTATATGTTTGGGTTGTATAACACAAAAAGGTGATCAAATGGTTACACTAACCAAAGCTGAAGAGAGGATTATGCAAATACTGTGGGATCTCAAACGTGGATTTATCAAGGATATCCAGGAGCATTTCCCCGATCCAACACCTCCTTATAATACCATCTCGACCATTGTAAGGGTATTGGTGAAGAAGGAGATAGTCTCCTTTAAATCCTACGGGGGATCCTATCAGTATTTTCCTCTAATTACCAGGGAAGAGTACCGGAGTGAGCAGATGGGCCGTCTGATGAGTAGTTACTTCGGAAACTCTTTAAAAGAGGTAGTAAATTTCTTCTCGGAAAAGAGGGATCTGGATGTACATGAAGTGGATGAAGCATTAAAAATGCTGGAAGAGTTGAAGAAAAAGAAGAAGAAGAAAGCATAAGAGAGGATCAAACCATGGTGCGTTTCATGATATATTTATTGGAAACGGGACTTTGCCTCTCCTTGTTATACCTGGCTTTCTGGCTATTTCTCAGGAGAGAGACCTATTTCAATTTCAACCGTATATTTCTTGTGGGCAGCATTGCGCTGACACTGACAGTTCCCCTGCTTCATTTGAATTTGTTTATTCCACAGGGAAGTTCCCTGGAAGATCCGGTGATGGGGATTCTCAAATTCAGGAACAACTATGAAGAGATAATCAGGATGATCGATGCTGATTTTGGTGCAGAACCGGGCATGAGACACGGTATGGAGCCCAGCGGCGCCAGCGAGGATGAATTCGGTGAGGGTGGAATGATTCCGTTGGAAAGGAGTCATGGAGCTTTTCAAAATGCAGGTGAAATGGATTCGGGTATTGGAAAGGCACGTACAGGTCAGAGCTTTTCATTTTCAAAGATCTTATTGATTATTTATATAGGTGGAGTTATCTGCTTTTTTACCAGGTTTGTTTACCTGGTAATCCGGCTCTACCTGCTGGCAAAACGAAACAGGGTTACCCGGCAGGATGGATTCAGGATGGTCGAGATCGAAGAGGATATTTCTCCATTCTCCTTTTTTCGCTTTTTGTTTATTAACAAAGGATCCTTTAATGAATCCGAATTACACAATGTGCTTGAGCATGAGAAGGCCCATATCAGGCAAAAGCACTCCATGGATCATCTTTTTGTACACGGACTTGCCGTTTTTCAGTGGTTCAATCCATTTGCCTGGCAAATGCGAAAAGCCTTGAAAACCACGCATGAGTATATTGCCGACCGGCATGTCATTAACAGGGGAATTGAGCTGTTTGATTACCAATCTTTATTGCTTAAACAGGTGATGGGATATCACTCAGTTGAGCTTGTAAACAACTTCAATTTAAAACCCATTAAAAAACGAATAGCCATGATGAATAAAACAAGATCGGGAATACCGGCAAAATTTAAAGCCATGCTGGTAGCTCCTTTTGCCATACTGATATTCTTCCTTTTTGCCGATTTTACCCTGAAGGGAAGCAGTGCTCAGCTTGATCCCATCAGAGAACTTGACGGATTATGGATCAAACAATCTGAAGACAACTTCAGTGAAAAGATCTATATCGAGGATGGTAAGTTCTCTTATGTGGAAGGTACCGAAATCAGGCATTATGATGCACGTCAGATCAGGGAGGGTGAGATTGCATTTAAAAGTCCAGGGTCACAATGGGCAACGAAATACAGGTTGGCGGGTGACGAATTGATCTTCTCCTGGAACCCGTGGGCTGAAGAGAGCCGTTACATCAGATCGAAAGTAAGCAACTCCCTTGACCAAATGTTGTTGGAGAACGATATGAAACTGGATCTGCCGGCTATCTCCCAGTACAGGTTATTGGAGAATGAGCGCCTGATCTACAGGATCGGAATCGGTCTCGATCAGGCGGGAGGGACTATTTTTACTTTCAATGGAGAGAGGGTACCGGTAAAGGAGATCTCCTGGAGGGTAAATAGAGTGGTGGGCGATCTTAGCCTGCCTGACATGAGACAAGCTACAGGGGTGTTCCTGGTGGACCGGAATGTACCCATGTCTGAAGTAGATAAAGCGAGGAAAGAACTTCGGGAGGCCACAATGTTTCGGGTGGCAGAAGGTGGCTATCCACATGGAGATATTGAACTTTCACCTCTGTTGTATCATTCTGTAGCTCTTCCCCGTATGTTGCCCCCAAAAGATGCCAAAGTGCTCGAAAAGGAGGTAGTTGAAGAATTGGGAGGAAGTATTCATACCATCGACCTGTCGGCCAGGAACTCTACGCCTCGTGATGTAGAAATGGGAATTCAGCAATTCATCGAGTGCACCAGTGATAACAAGTATATAATCTCACTGGAGTATGATGAAAAGATCCCCTATGGCCAGTATGTGGAAACTGTGGATATGATTTATAATGTGATCTATTCATTCCGCAATAAATTGGCCATGGAAAAATATGTGGTAGCATATAATAAGCTGGGGGATGAGCTACAGCGGGAACTCCGCAAGGTCTATCCCATGGCCCTCTCAGAAACAATGAGAAGCAAATAAGCACCCCCCGGAGGTCGTTAAAATGATGGCTCTATCCTGTATCTACAGGTAGACCCTCATCAATTCAGCCTCCTTGAGCAGTTGGTCTCTCTTGTATTGGAGCAACAATTGCTCGTTTCGAAAATAAAAATCAGACGCGTAAAAATACTCCGAAAGAGAGATCTCTCCGCTTTTCAGGGCCAGGGCAAGTAGTTCTGTGCTATTTCCACTGTCCAGTGCCTCTTCCAGGGTCTTTACCCTGGATTTCAGGCTTGCAAGCTGATGCAGATTTTGCATTACCTCTTTTCTCTGGTGAAAGGTATAGCGGTCTGCGTCTGCTTCGGCGAAGATCACTTCCGATTTGGCCCGCTTTATCTGATTGGCATTTTCCCAGAGCGGAACAGTAACCCCCACTTTGAATCCTCTGAATTGCTGATCAATGACAGACTCGGAATAGTATCCTGCTGAAAGTTTCGGTAGGTTTTGACTGACGGTCAGGTTTTTTTGTTCCTCCTTGGATTGCAGCTCATGTTGATAAAGTTGTATTTCCGGACCAAGCATGTATGCATGTAGCAGTGAATCGGGGATGATCGTGACCGGCCGGGGGAAGAGCGTATCTTTGATCTCCACTTCGGTCCCGCCCGAGATTTCGTTCAATGCCAGTTGGTTGCTTTTTATCTCTGAAATCACCTGTTCATATTCACTTTGCAGGGCTGCCAGTTGAATGGTAGACTGACTGAATGCAAGGTGACCCACCTCCCCTGAATTCAGCTTCTTTTGGAAATGGTCGTTGATCACTTCTGCCTGGTGAAGCCTTTTCAGGAGTAGTTTTTCATGTTGGTTCAGGTGTAACCTCTCTATCCAAAGTTGCTGTGCCTGAAGCAAGATCTCCTGTCTGGAAACCACATACTCCAACTCGGTCCGGCTGTTTTTTATCTTTCGAAGACGCGATTTATGGATATAAGCAGTGGGGAAGTCCACCTGCTGACTCACACTAAAATCTATTCTGTTTCCCAATGAAGATGGCTTTCCGGGCAGATATCCAAATTCGACTTCCGGATTCGGAGGCGTATTTCCGGTTCCGGCTTCCAGGATGCCCACCTGGTACAATTCCCGTGATGCAATAAGCGCTTTGTTATTTTCCATCACCTCTTTCAGAAGCGTGTCGGGTGCCGGAAACTGAGCCCTTGCAGAGAGGACTGTTCCAATCACAAGGAACCATGATAATAAATGTCGTTGTTTCATCTTGTTCTCTTTTCAAGTATATAATAGACCGAAGGAATTACAATCAGATTAAGCAGGGTAGAGGTCACCAGGCCACCGAGGATCACGATGGCCATGGGACTCTGGATCTCATTTCCTGGCTTATCTCCTCCCAGTGCAAGGGGGATCAGGGCCAGGGCCGATGCCAGCGCGGTCATCAGGATCGGATTCAACCTATCCACCGATCCCTGAATGATGGTCTCTTTCAGATCCCAGCCATCCTGTCGCAAATGACTATAGCGGGAAACAAGCAAGATCCCGTTTCTGGTGGCAATTCCGAAAAGGGTAATAAAGCCAATGATAGAGGGTATACTGATCACCTGAGAGGTTAGTTTGATTGCTACCACTCCACCAATCAGGGCCAACGGGAGGTTTAAAAGGATTACCCCTGCCAGTTTACCACTCTTGAATTCCTGGAAAAGAATAACAAAGATGACCAGGATGGCCAGCATGGAGGTAATGAGCAGGGTAATGGATGCGCTCCTGGCACTTTTAAACTGACCCCCATATTCGATCCTGTACCCTTGCGGAACATCGATTTGACTGGCGATGGTTTCCTCTATTTCTGAAACCACACTTCCCAGATCACGGCCTGCAGTGTTGGCTGAGATGACCAGTTTTCGTTGTACATTTTCCCTGTTGATGCTATTGGGGCCACTGGTTGAAACCACGTCTGCCACATAGCTCAAAGGGATCCTGTTCCCGTCATGTGTGTCGATCAATGCATTTCCAATGGCCTCTTTGCTGTTGCGAAATTGTTCATCGTACCTCACAATCAGATCAATGTTGAGGTTGTCATCGTATACTTCGGCGTATTTTTCTCCGGCAATGGCAGTTTCCACAAAATGAGAAAGCTCGTTTTGAGGAATTCCATACCGGGCCAGCATCTCTCTGCGTGGACGAATCTGTAACTGGGGTATCTCAACCAGCTGTTCCACATTCAGGTCAACCAGACCGGGAATATCGACAATATGCTCTTTAATATCATTTGCAAGCCGGTACATGGTTCCCAGATCGGTTCCAAATAACTTGATTGCAATACTTGCCCGGGTACCCGACAGCATGTGGTCAATGCGATGGGCCAGTGGCTGTCCAATGTTAAGGTTGATGCCAGGAATGATCGTGAGCCTTTCTCTGACCTCATCCATAAATGCTTCATGTTTCCTGTGGGAGAGTTGGTATGGCACATCGATCTCAGAAGAGTTTGATCCGCCATGGCTGTGTTCATTCAATTCTGCCCGGCCTGTTCGGCGACTTACATATTTCACTTCCGGGATCAATAGAAGTTCTGAATCGATCTGATCCATGATCTGGTTACTCTCCTGTAGAGAGACACCCGGATTGGTGATTGCGGTAATGGTGAGGGTTCCCTCATTAAATTCAGGTAAAAATGAGTTGCCGAATCTGAAAAACATTATCAATGCCAGCAGAAGCAGCCCGCCGGCAGTGAGCAGTACAGGAAGCCTGAACCTCAGTATAGATTCCAGTGCTTGTTTATACCAGGCATTCAATTTCTGAACAAGCCGGTTGCCCCCTCTTTCGTCCCTTGTAAGTTGCTTTTTTGTGGTGAGCATGTAACTGGAAAGAACCGGAGTAAGCGTGAGGGCGATCAGCAGGGAGGCAATCAATGAAACAATAAAGGTGATCCCCAATGGTTTCAACATCCGCCCCTCCATACCCGCCAGAAAAAAGAGGGGAATGAATGCCACGATAATGATCAATGTGGCCTGTACAATGGAAGATCTGATCTCCACCGAGGCCAGGTAGATCACTCTAAGCATACCCTGCTGCTGTTCCTTTGGTTTTCGGTAATTCTGTTTCAGACGTTTCAGCACATTCTCCACATCAATGATCGCATCATCTACCAGGGCCCCAATGGCTATGGCCATGCCCCCGAGTGACATGGTATTGATGGTGAGCCCCAGCAGCCTTAAGACGATCAGGGAGAGCAGGAGTGACAGGGGAATGGCAATCAGCGAAATGATGGTAGTACGAACATT
>JAUVKN010000325.1 GCA_030596245.1 Bacteroidia bacterium
CTGTGGAATTCTTGTTACAATGCTTTTCTGATCCCGGTAATAGTAAGCCACAGAGTTTTCATCCGTGAATTTTTCCGGGTTGTAAGGTCTCAGGTCAAAATCTGCTGTAACGATCCTGCCCGGAGTATGCCCTGTATTTCCAGCCATGGAAGCTGCCTTCAGGAATACTTCTGGTCCGGTTACCGCACTGCCCACATTCAGTATTACTCCTCCTTCGGTGAACCTGGAGACCTCCTCTGTATAGATCAGGAAATCCCTCCCCGAACATCCTCCTTTTGCCTCTCCGTCGAAATGGAAATGCTGGTCCACTACATCCGTACCGATCCCGGCATGGATGGTCATGGGGATATTGTTTTCAAAGCACACGGCCTGCACACTGATTTCCGGATAGGCGAATTCTATGGACCTCTTTTTCAGACCCAGGGCTTTTTCCACCTCATTCCGAAATTGTTCATCACAAATCATTCGGCCCACCGATTCTCCATATCCAAGCTTGTAACGGTTTCCAACGATCAGGGCAGCATTGATGTAGTTGAATTCAAAAGCCATCCCGAATTGCCCCTTCTCAAGGGCCTGTGGAACATACTCGCTGGTTTCCCCCATCAGGCCCAGTTCAAAATCGTGTATGGAGGTGGCCCCGTTTCCCGAAATCATCGTGACCAGCCCACGTTTGACCATATCTGCCAGCAATTTCCCAAGTCCGTTCTTGATGAGATGGGCTCCGGTGAACAGCAGTACAGGCCTCTTTTTTTTTCTGGCAGAGACGATTTCCCGGGCAAGCAGATCAATATTATCTTCAACTTCTTTCGGGAGAGAAAAAGTCATTTCGCTAATAAGATCCGGTTCGACCAGGTCATCAAGCCTGACCTTGTTTGTTCTTTCCGAAACCGGATAGGTCACTATCTGTCCCGGGTCAAAAACTTTGTACCTGCCTTTGTATTCCATGGAGATCTAAATTTAATTATCAAGCACTCCTGTGCCATCGGAGACAAACATCCGGGTACTTTTGGTATACTCGCCACCCATGGGACCGGAATACCTTAGATCAAGATAAAATGCCCTGTAGCCCGATTCAGGAATATCCACGGCTATCTCAATATCTTTCTGATCCTGGTCTTCAACTTCAGTGCTACTCCACACTTCATCACGAAAATCACGGTCCTCTGAATCTGAACTCCAGAGCAGTGCTCCCAGAAGTTTATCAGGGGTAGTCTCTGCCGAAAGGGTGATCAGGGATTCATTTTCAGCAACCTCCCATTTACAGAGAGGGTATTGTTCGTGGAGCAGTGTATTCCCAAAGAAGGCACTTAATGCTGTGAGCGCCTGCTGACCGTCTCCCAGACCATGACCTGCATTGGGGACATAATGGATGTAATTCTCACCCGGAATGTCATCAATATAGTTTTTAATGGCATCTACGGGCCAGTATTCATCGTTTGTACCAATAAATATCATTTTTGGCATGGTAAGCTTATTGCGATAGGAGTAGGGGTCAATCATTGTGGTGATGTTGTCACCATTCTCCGTATGCACATCCTGTAGAATTCCCAGTTTCGTGTAATCTTCGATCTGGATGCTGTACTCTTCCCAGACTTTAACCTGGTAATCCAGGTTAACAGGCATATTGAGTACATCGATCACCATGGGTGCAATGGCCTCTACGCGGGAGTCAATTGCCCCGGTTAACCAGGTGGTCCAGCCACGTTTGGATGCGCCGGTAACCACAAATCTGGCAATGTCGAGTTGAAGGGTCTCTTTTGAGAACTCCTGGACGGCATCCATGGCCTTTACTGCAGTTTTGACCATGGGGAAAAGCAGGGGCCAGGTAAAATCCCCGTCATTTTTGTAGTTGTGCAATGTATAAGAGATCAATGCATCTTCAGTCAGATCATCATAGAGCGGCTGGTTTGGAATTTGCCAGATGATGGCCACCATGGCACTGTTTTTCTCTGCCACCCTGGCCATGGTCATGATAAACTCATCATCACCACCCCGCTTAACCGGATTGCCATCCTCGTTTTTACCACCGGTAATAAATAGCAGTGCACCATCATGGTTCATCTCTTCAGGTACAAGAACTGTGAGTGTATGTTTCCATGTATGCTTACGCCATTTTTGCGATGTAAGGATCAGTGAATATGCCGTCAGTCCATCTATATTCTGCGATCCCGATATTTCCCAGGCAAATGATTCATCCTCATTTTGTAAATAACTTTGCAAAGCCGTTTCCGGGGTAACAGGCAGGGGTGTTGTGGTGCATGAAATAAATGCATAAAGAGATATCCATATAATAAGAATCCCGTTAAAATTTCTGAGTAGTTGTCTTTTCTGTTTCATAATCAAATGTATTCTTTTATCTCTCACAAAGATTTAAATAAAAAAAGTAAATAAGCCATAAAATGCATGACTTATTTACCTTTTTCAACTAATCTACTACTAACCTACTACTAACCTAAAACCAAAACCTTAATAGGGATAACCTGTGCCCTGCAATAGCCAGAATTTGGACCATGAACTGTCTTCACCATCCTGTGCGGTAAATCCGGTCTCTTCCAGACCACTGATTGCATTCAGGTAATTGGTATTATTTCTGTTTTTCTCGTCATTACCATACATAAAACGCAGAGGCATGGCATCACGTGTTGCTATGGGTCCTATGGTAAGAGCAGGGTATCCGGTTCTTCTCCAGTCACAATATGATTCATGGGCCACAGTCCAGTTGGCAATCCATTTTTGAACGATCACCTGTTCCAGTGAACCATCATAAGCGACACCGGCACCCGCAAGATAATCGGAATAGGCATCACCTACCCCCCAGGTACTGAAAGAAGCTTCCACACCTTTTTCATACCACTCCTGCTGCGAACCTACCGACCATCCTTTCTGGGCAGCTTCAGCAATAATGAAACACACCTCGGTGTAAGAAATAAGCCTTTGTCTTAACAGGTCACCTGTGGCTTCTTTATACATATCTGCCAGCGCTGAATTATGCACATTGGGCCCTCCCTGTATAACATTTGGATTCAGATTCCAGCCGGAGCCGTCACCAGTAGAGGAGGCAATAGGCATGCCTGCATATTCCATGGTATCCACAAGAACTTTTCCGTCTTCAATATCTGCTGGCCAGGTCACCTTATCATATACAACCCAGTTTTTAATGGCCATAGAGTCAGGATGTATGTATCTGATACCTTCCACAACTATATCTGCTTCCGGGGACTGTGCGGTTGACACTTTAATTGGAATTCTGACTTTATTGAACCAGACAGCGAGCCTTGGATCGTTCAGGTCCACGAGAACATCCCTGAACCCTGCGCATAACTGAACCCTGTTGAAATTGCTTTCAGAGGCATCGAATGCGATGGCATTGGGCCATGAATCGGACTCAGTAGAACCAATATATCCCATGGTGGCATCATCATCACCAGATGTGAAGATTGGATATGTCCCTGGATTAGATACTATCTCTACGATACCTTCCTCTGCAACAGTCGGAAGTTTTGAAGAAACCCGCATATAGTATCTCAACATCAGAGAGTTTGCCATCTTTCTCCATTTTTCAGGATCACCGCCGTACATCACATCAGCATTTGGGTCGATTCCCTTATAGGCGCTAGCAGATTTTGATAAGAGGGTGTTCGCTGTTTTAAGCTCTTCAATAATTCCCCTGTAAATGGTCTCCTGCGAGTCAAATGTGGGGAACATATCCTCCTGTTCACCAGTTGCACCATTCAGGGCAGTAGTGTAAGGTGCATCACCCCAATGATCAGCTATAAAGCCATAGGTAAAAGCCCTTAATACAATGGCAACACCCTGCTGGAACTCCATTCCCTCTTCTACAGATCTTTCGTAAAGGTGCTTATCATTTCTCAGATTTCCATACAAGTAGCCCCATCCAACTTCACCAACCCAGTCGTATTTATTCAATCCTGAGCCCCAACCGCTTTTCTGAACATATTGCATCACACCGGCAACATCACAGTCAAAACCACAATATGACGTTGCTGTGTTAGAGATAACCGTGGTTAACATCAGGTTAGGCTGGACCGTTTCGGGGTCCACACCATTCGGGTTCACATTCAGTTCGGTCAGTTGATCTTC
>JAUVKN010000301.1 GCA_030596245.1 Bacteroidia bacterium
CAAAGACTTCTCCCGGGAAAAATATTGATGGTATTTATTCAGTGCCGATTGCAGATCTTCCTCTGTAACAGGTTTAAGCAGGTAATCCACACTGTTGACCTTAAAAGCTTTGATGGCATATTCCTGGTATGCAGTAATGAAAATGACCGGGTATTCGATCTTCACATGCTCAAAAATATCAAATGATAATCCATCAGCCAGCTGGATATCCATAAATACCAGATCTGGTTTTTCATTCTGCCCGAACCATTGAACCGATGATTTTACCGAATCGAGAATGGCCAGGACCCTGATCTCCGGATCGATCCTGAGCATCAATGTCCTGATCCTTTCAGCGGTTAGATGTTCATCCTCAATGATTACAACATTCATAGTCGGGTGGGTTAGGAGGGGACGGTGGGAATTATTATGCTGAAAGTTTCGGGTTCTTCCTCAATTACAAGTGGTTCATCGGTAAAGAAAGCGATCCTTTTACGGAGGTTCTCAATACCCATGCCAGGTGAATTTTCCATGACCTCTTTTTTCTGCAGGTTGTTTCGGATCACTACCTGGTGATTATCAGTGGCAAAAATCTCGACGATCAGGGGGTGGTCGGACGATGCTTCATTGTGCTTAATTGCATTCTCTACTATCATTTGAAGGGAAAGCGGGATCATCATTTGCTTCTGATCCGTTTTGAGGTTGAAGCTGACCTGGAGGCTCTCGCCAAATCGAATCTTTTGAAGGTAAATGTAATCTTCCAGGAATTTCACCTCCCCGGCAAGGGGGACCAGTTCATTTTCTCTCTGCTCCAGCACGTACCGATACACGTCAGATAGTTTGTGTACAAACAGGGTGGCTTTTTCAGTGTCTGTATTGATAAGAGTGACCAGTGAACTGAGGCTGTTAAAAAGAAAATGGGGTCTGACCTGGTCTTTCAGGGTCTTGTACTGAAGGGCCAGGTGGGCCCTCTTCAACTCCTCTTGCTGAATGGTTGCTTCCCTCCAGTTTCTAAAAAATTCGATACTGTTTCCAACAACCAGTGACAGGATCATGAAAATATAGACGATCTTAAGGCTTGGGATCACGAATTTAATGACTGACCGGAAATCGAGATCTTCTACCAACCAGATCCAAATGGAAAAAGCGATGAAAATAAGAATTCCTGCAAAGAGGGTCATGGTCAACACCTGCACCAACAGACGCTTAACGGGGTATTTTAGCCATGGGATCCTTCTCTCCAGTACCACAACAATATAGGTCATTCCCCTCCATGCCGGGTAACCGATCCCGATTGAGAACATGCAGTTTCTCAGCACTACCTCCAGCGACCACAAATCCCCTGGAATTGTGAAGATGGAGATCAAATTTCCGATCAGGCTCAGAATCAGAAAATCCCTGAGAACTCTGAGGATATGCTTGTATGTTATTCTGATACTCACCCTGCTTGAGTTTCAATTGTGATAGGGAACAATGACACAATATAACTAAATGATCGGTAACCTGGATGCATCCTGCTGGCTGCTATTGAAGTTTATCCAGCTCAGCCTGGTTTTCATCTTCTCCCCAATCGGGCCATAGTAGATCATCATTGTGAAAAGCTGCAAATTTGGCACTGGCTACCTCCAGGATCGGTTTGGCCACCTCGGCTCCCCCGCCCATGCTTGGAGGCAGATTCAGCTTATTGATTCCTTCCAGGAAATAGATCCTGGGATTGTCAGGATTAAGTGCTTTCGCAGTCTCCAGCGAAACAAACATTTTTTCCATATAGAGCATGCCCCGGCCCATGGGATCCACCATGATCCTGGAAGGGTAAAGGAAAGCTTGCAGCACGTGCAGCTCCGATTCCTCCGGTGCCAGCTCCAATGCCTGGTCCAGCAGTTGTTGTGCCCGGTCAAGCAGAAGATCCCTCTGGTCTCCATCGGGCTCATCAAAACTCATGACCACAAGGGTGTTGGCCCCATAGTAATAAGGGAGCCATTGGCTTTTTTCAGCCATGGCAATTCGTTCGAACTGGCTGGCGCATTTCAGGTATTCGTCGCTTCCTGAAGCATTCTCCATCAACTCTATGGTTTGAGTCATGGTTTTCAGGTATTTCTCATCCTGCGGGTAGACCGAAAGAGATACAAGGATGAGGGTGAGTAAAAGAGTGGTTTTTTTCATGATTTTGCAGATTTTAAAAGGATATTAGCATTAATAATACGGCCTGTCTTCCAACAGAAGGCAATATGGGCTGAGAGGCATAAAGGCCATCTTCCCCCGGGGTGTTGGAAAAACTGTAACCGTAGACGTTCTTAAATCCAAACAGGTTTGTGAAATTCGTATGGATGACCAATTGATTTCCGAACAGTTGGGTAATGTAGGTGATATTCATACTGATGTCGTTGTAGGATTTGGTCCTGCCATTCATAAACTCATTGCTGTTTTTGTCATCATAGGGCCGAGGACTGGCAAAGGAGTAAGTCATGCCGGCAAATGTACTCAGCTTTGTAAAGAAGTATTTACAGACCAGCGACAGGTTGTGCGAGGATGCATATGAGGGTGCAACACGACCGGGAAAGTCCTTGTAATCTCTCTCACTGTCCAAATAGCTGTAAGAGATCCAGTAATCCAGCCCTTTTATGGTGGCCTGGTCACGCCAGAACAGGTCCACTCCCCGCGCATATCCTGATCCATTGTTGTTATAATCCAGGGGATCCTGACTGTACAGCTCACTGTATTTCACCAGGTCGTTGTACTTTTTGATATAGGCTTCAATGCGGAAGATCCTGGAATTTCTTTTATACTGGAAATTGAGGATGTAATGGTCAGATTTCTCAGCAGAGCGCGCCGGGGCTATTTTCATAGTTTCAAATCCGGGTGTCTGGTGAAATTTACCGTATGCCAGCGACACCTGGCTATGAGTACCTGTTTTGTATGCGGCTGAAATACGCGGGGAGATATCTCCTTTTTCCAGCAGGGAACTGTACTCGGATCTGGCCCCCAGACGAAGTGCAAAATTGGTGGAGAGTTTAATTTCCGGTTCCACAAACATGGAGGGCTGAAGATTGGTCAGTTCCAACCGAAAAGTGCTGTCCAGTTCGATTTTCTGACCATAGGCCTCATGGATCATCTCAGCACCCATCCTGATTTTTACCTTTTCTGTGGTAAGATGGGTCAGCACCAGCTTGACCACTGAAGCTGAATGGGCCGTGTGGACAGGATCCCCTTTATAGGTAATATTCTCAAAATCCTGGTTGTATGCGACACCAGATCTGATAAGCCATTTTTCGTTCAGTTCGCCGGTGTAAGAGCTGTTTGCATAGATTGTATGGTTCACCATTTCGAGGTCATCCATGGTGCCCTGTTCAAAATTATCATAGTTCATTCGCATCCCGTTGTAATTATAGGAGCAAAACGTTTTCAGCAAACCTGTTTCACCAATTTTTTTTCGATACATCAGCGAGCCGTCTCCAATTACAGGATCTTTGGTCCACTCTATATTTTGTTTGAACAGTTTATGGTGCAGGGCATTGTTGGCATACAATCCTGAGATCGCCAGGGATGAATTAGCCCACCTTCTCCCCATGGAAGCGTTGGTACCTACGGTCATGATGGAGATACTGGTTTTGTCTTCCGTTTCCAACCCGTTGGTGGTCAGGTCCACCACTGATGATAGCGCCTGTCCGAATTCCGCAGAGTAGCCACCGGTACTGAAAACAGTTTCAGAAAAAAGCAGGGGTGAATAGCGGCCCCTGGTGGGGATGTCAGGCATTTTTGCAAAGTATGGTGTCTGTACCAGCATACCATCCATAAAGGTTTTTGTTTCATAACTGTCACCCCCTCTGACGAACAACATGCCGTCTTCACCCACCTTCTGGGACCCTGGCATGGTGGCATACGCTCCGTAAATATCGCCCATGGCGCTGGCGGTAGTGGCAATATCAAAAGAGTTGAGTGTGGCTGATTTTTTCTTATCACTGGCACTGAATATCCCTGCCGTTATTACCACCTCGTTGATCTCGCTCACCTGTGCTTTCATCTCAATGACCAGGATTGTGTCTTCCCCATGTAACCGGAGCTCACGGGTATACTTTTCATACCCTATGAAACTGGCCACCAGTAACTGGCTGCCTGTAAGATCCGTTAAAAGCCTGAAACTTCCGTTAGCATCTGATGTGGTACCGTCATAGGAACCTTCAAAATAGATGTTGGCATTGATCACCGGATGACCCTTTTTATCGGTGATGGTGCCTGATATTGTTTGCTGGGCAGTTACATTGATGGTCAGGAGTGCAAGGAGTATGATGGAACCATATTTCATTTGTCTTGCTATAAATTCTGATGTAAACTTAGGGGATGGCGGAGGATGATAAAAAAGTATAACCCTGAAGCAGCATTTCCTCAGGATGAATGGTGCGATGAAGAGATGAACCGGAATATTCTCTGTCCTGGATTGACTATGAAGAGAGGAGTACCTCTCCTGTTTTCGTCATCGGGACACCCTGGCCGTTTTTTTCACAGGATTTTGTTTTGGATTTTTTCTGGGATTTTTTCTGGGATTATGTTTTGGATTTTTTCTGGGATTTTGTCTGGGATTTTGTCCACAGCTCCTGCTACTCAGTAAGCCCAATGCTTTCCTGGGTAATAAGGGCTTTAAGAGCTCATAAACGCTTCCTGAAATATCAGATCGTCCGTGGCATCAATAAACCTTATTACAGATTCCATCATGTAAGCCGCTTCAGCTTCCAGGATCCCGGTGATGCAGGTGCTTTTCAATGTGTGTTGTGCCTGTCCGGATAGTTGCAGGATGTTTGGCTTAGGACCATGCTTAGGACCGGGCTTAGGACCATGCTTAGGACCGGGCTTAGGACCATGCTTAGGACCATGCTTAGGACTATGCTTAGGACTATGCTTAGGACTATGCTTAGGACCATGCTTAGGACCGGGCTTAGGACCATGCTTAGGACCGGGCTTAGGACCAGGATGCATATCGATCTTCATGG
>JAUVKN010000323.1 GCA_030596245.1 Bacteroidia bacterium
CTCATTATGCTCCTTTGTACACCTTGTACTGGCCACTGCCAGCTGACTTCAATCAGTTCAGTCCGGTGGGAGGTGCCATTTTTATACTAGGCATTGCCCTGGTGATGGTAGGTTCAATTTTCTTTGTTATCAACGTCTTTAAAACCATTACCTATACTCCCGAAGGTTGGGAGAAGCAACCTGGTGGTAAATTGCTCGGATCGGCATTGGGAACATCAGGATTTGGAAATCTGTTTAAGAAAAAATCAAAACGGAAAGAGCACCTGGTATCCCTTCCCGTGGCTGCCATTGCCCGGGGATCTGTGGATGTGGCCCTGAATGCCGGGATCCTCCTCTTTACCGGAGTGCTGATACTGGTATATATGGTTGGTGCCATTCTTGGATATGACCTGAAGGATACGGCTGTTGATGCATTGCTTTATAAAAATTGGTTCTGGTGGGGACTCGACCTGATTGCAGACGGACTGGTCCTGATCTTTGTGGCCGGTACCTGGTACCTCCTGGCTACGATGATCACCGGCAAGAGACTTTTTATGCAGAACATAGCTCGCGCTGCACTGCTTCTGGAGCTGGTTGTGTCGTGGACCGTCTGGTCGCACCATCTGTTGTCTGACCAGGCCCAGCCGGCTTTCCTGAAAGTAGTGTCGGGTGAAATGGTAACGGCTTTTGAACTGATTACCCAGGGACTGGCCTTCTTTGTCACTCTGGCCACGCTATGGCTTGCCCGGCCATTAAAGATGACCAATGAGTTGAAGTTCCTGCTGGGCGGACTCCTCGGTTTTGCCCTGGCAGTTCCAGCTGGAATTATGCAGGCAGATGTGGGATTGAACCGGATTCTTCACAACACCCAGTGGATCATAGGACCTCATGTGCATGTGGCCATACTGGTAGGTCTGACCATGACTCTTTATGCGGCCATCTATCTCCTGCTGCCAATCCTGACCAATGGGGCTAAACTCTACAGCCAGAAACTGGCCAACCTCCATTTCTGGTTTCACCTGCTGGGCGGTATCGGTATGGGAGCGTTCATGGGTATGGCCGGACTGAAAGGGATGCTCAGGAGAACCCTCTATTTTAACGGGGAATATGAGCTCTATATGATCCTGGCCCTGGTTTGCGGTGCCCTGTTACTTATCGGATTCCTGCTCTTCTTCTTCAACATTGTGATGACCCTTGGGGTAGAAGGACTGATCGGTATTTTTAAACCGGTAAAGAACAAGAACAAGGACCTGGTTCCCGCAGAACAGTCAGCTTAATACCTCTTTCAAATAATGAATTTATATTTAAGAGGTTGTCTCAAAAGGGGCAGCCTCACTGTTTTTCTGAGGGACACTTTTTCGTAACGTGCTTATTAGCTTCGCTAAAAATGCCAGGTTACTACCAAAGTATCCCTCAGAATTATTCAAAACCGGACTTTTGAGACAGCCCCTTCTGCTTTGAGAATTGTGATCTTATCAATCCTCGGGCCTGTTTCTTCTCGAGTTCTTGATTTCACCACGAATCTTCTTGTTTTTAATTAGTTTCTCAATACTGGACCGACTCGGTTTTGTGGGATGGCGTTTCCTCACAGGTACCAGTGAACCAGTAATTAAATCCAGGAACCGTTTTGTAACCTCCACCCTATTCCTGTATTGTGACCGATGCTTGTCACAAGTTATGATTAAAATCCCATGATCTGTTAACCGGGAGGTCAACCTCTGTTTAACCAATAAAACCTGATTCTCTTTCAAACATTCGGTCTCCAACAGGTTCCAGCTTAATTCCACCCGCGATTCGGTCTTGTTGACATGCTGACCGCCCGGACCGGATGACCGGCTGGTCTTATAACTTACTTCTCTCTTAAGACACTCCCGCATTGAATAAAGGTAGAAAAGGAATCTGCAACCACAAGTTCTCAGAAAATGAAAATTAAAACCACGGGAAAATCCATACCTTGTATGAAAATAGAGGATGATCATGAAAATATTCCTTGTTTTTCCGGCACTTCTCCTGATGGGTATTTCCCTGAATGCTCAGCAGCTTATGGAACAGGATTCTGTCCGGAAGAGTACAGTTTCCACGGGGTGGGCAGATGAGGCAGTGACCATTGGTTATATTACCGCTCCTTCCGTACTCGGACTGATGTTTGTTTCGGCATTGGTGAACGAATGGAATGCAGGGTATTTTGGTATACCAGCTTCGGTCATGATCCTGGCGGTTCCACCTCTTATCTATGCCGGCGGACGATCGGTAAATATCCCCCGTGAGATATCGAATCCCAGGGCAAAACTGGGTTGGACACTTTATGCAATTTCTATTATCCCCACAAGCCTGGCACTTTACGGATTCACCACCGATTGGGGTGCCACATTGCCACTCACAATTGCCAGTGGAATTCTGGGTTCTGCAAGCATCATCGCCATGACTACCTATGCATTCTCCAGAGCGGAGACGGCACGAAAGATGGAGAATGTATCCTATACTTCATGGAATTTTGGCATCTCACCCCTTGCTGGAGGAGCATTTGTTACAGTCTCTTACAGATTCTAACTGAATAACTCAAGGAGCTCTTGTTCTGAAAGGTCCCTCAATGGATTGTTGGATGTGATAAATGTTTCCGCCAGTTCACGTTTTCGCACCTGCAGATGTTGTATCTTCTCCTCAATGGTATCATTGGAGATAAAACGGTAAACAAAAACATTCTTCTCCTGCCCTATTCGGTGAGCACGATTGAGGGCCTGCATCTCAGCTGCAGGATTCCACCAGGGATCAAGAATGAAGACATAATCTGCAGCCGTTAGATTCAATCCTACTCCACCCGCCTTCAGGGATATGAGAAAGAGGGAGCAACTCTTTTTCCGCTGAAAATCCTTAACGGCCGTTTCCCTCTGACGCTGATTCTGAGCACCGGTCAAATAAGCATAGTGAATTCCATCCTCTTCAATTTTGGATCTGAACAGGTTCAGGTGTTTCACAAATGAGGAAAATATCAATACTTTGTGTCCTTCTGAAATAACACTTTCAATGTCGCGGCAGACTTCGGTGAATTTGCCTGAATCGATCCCGTCAAATTCTTCCAGCATGTCAGGGTGATTGGCAATCTGTCTGAGCCGTGTTAATGCCTGGAGAACTACTATTGAGGACTTTGCCAGTCCCACTTCCTCCAGGTTTTCCAGGATTGAATTCCGGGCCAAAGATTTTTCCTCCTCATAGATTCTCCGTTGTACATCAGTCATGTTACAGAACCGCACCTGCTCATAAATTGGTGGTAACTCCTGTGCCACTTCACTCTTTGTACGTCTGAGAATAAACGGATTAATCAATTCCTTAAGTTTTTTCTCCTGCTCCTCACTGCTCTTTTTCTCTATGGGCAGCACAAAGCTTCTTTTGAAAAAGTTAAGGGTCCCCAGCAGTCCCGGATTGACAAAATTTATCTGGGACCACAGATCAGTCAGGGAATTTTCAATGGGTGTCCCCGTAAGTACAATTCTATGTTCCGACTGAAGTTCAATGATGGATTGATATAGTTTTGAAGAAGAATTTTTGATCATCTGGCTCTCATCCAGGATAATATAGTGAAACTGAAACATGGACAATTTTTCTATATCCTGCCGAACAGTGTGGTAGGTAGAGAGGACCAAATCGTAGTAGGAAAAATTTTTAAGTTCTCTGTTCCGCTGATTCCCCACATGAGCAAAGATTTTCAAACCAGGGGCAAAACGCCTGCATTCGCTCATCCAGTTATGTATCAATGAAGCGGGGACTACCACAAGCGAGGTTTTTTTTCTCTCATTGTCCCCAAACATGGAAAGCTGTTCCCCGGCAACACTCTTATCTTCAAAGATGGAATTCATACCGGAGACAGGTCGCTCACCCGGTACAGATGGCTCTCCCGGTACAGATGGCTCTCCCGGTACAGATGGCTCTCCCGGTACAGATGGCTCTCCCGGGGCTTGACCTTCCTCCTTAGATTTTAGTAGAACAGCGATTGCCTGCAGGGTTTTTTCAAGTCCCATGTCATCCGCAAGGCAACCTCCAAATCCATTTTTCTGTAGAAAACAGATCCAATTGTAACCCTCTTCCTGGTAAGTACGCAATTGGGCATTCAGGCCTGCAGGTAGTACAGAAGCGGGCAACAGTTCCACCTTAGTAAGCTTCTGCAGGCGGGATAAAGTTTCAGCATGAAAATCACGAATAGGACCATCCATCATGGAAAAGTGCTGTTTGTGAATCAGAATCCTATCACCTTCGGCTCTT
>JAUVKN010000036.1 GCA_030596245.1 Bacteroidia bacterium
GCTGTAAGACTCGACGGAAGAAAGACCGATGAGATTCGTCCCATCTGGTGTGAAGTGGATTATCTGCCTTCAGCACATGGCTCAGCAGTATTCACCAGGGGAGAGACACAATCCATCACTACAGTTACACTGGGGACAAAAATGGATGCGAAGCTCATCGATGATGTACTCAAAAAAGGCAACGACAAATTTTTACTTCACTATAATTTCCCAGCTTTTTCAACCGGCGATGCACGCCCAAACAGGGGAACAAGCCGAAGGGAAGTTGGACATGGTAACCTGGCCCACAGAGCGCTGAAAAGAGTACTCCCTTCCGAAGATGAAATGCCCTATACACTCAGGATCGTATCGGACATCCTGGAATCAAACGGTTCATCTTCAATGGCCACAGTATGTGCCGGAACACTGGCACTTATGGATGCCGGTGTTCAGATCAAAAAACCGGTTTCCGGTATTGCCATGGGACTGATCACCGATAAAGACTCCGAGAAATTTGCGGTGCTGTCCGATATCCTGGGTGACGAGGACCACCTTGGAGATATGGACTTCAAAGTAACCGGAACCCGCGATGGAATCACCGCTACACAGATGGATATTAAGGTTGAAGGACTCTCTTATGAGATCCTTGCCCAGGCACTGGAACAGGCCAGAAATGGCAGACTCCATATCCTGGATGTGATGAAAGAAACCCTGGAACAACCCAATGCCGATTACAAACCCCATACTCCAAGGATTGAAAGAATTGAGATCCCCAAGGATATGATCGGTGCAGTAATTGGTCCGGGTGGAAAAGTAATCCAGGAGATTCAGGCGGAAACCAACAGTACCATTACCATTGAAGAGATTGAGAACATTGGTCTGGTAGATGTTTTTGCTGTGGATAAGGCAGCCATCGATGCAGCCATGGACTGGATCAAGGGTATTGTTGCCGTACCGGAACCAGGTGAGGTGTATAAGGGGAAAGTGAAGACCATCACTCCCTATGGTGCTTTTGTTGAGATCCTTCCTGGAAAAGACGGACTCCTCCATATTTCAGAAATCGAGTGGAGAAGGCTGGAGAAAGTGGAAGAAGTACTGAAAGAGGGCGATGAGGTAGAGGTAAAACTTATTGCCGTTGATGAGAGGAATGGGAAACTCAAACTTTCCAGGAAAGCACTACTGCCAAGACCGGATAAAAAGAAAGAGTAAAAAATATCTCAACCCCGTTCCACTCCGAACGGGGTTTTTTTATCTAGCTCCATTGTTTAACTTTAATATCTCCAGAAACCTCATAAAATCCAACGCATGAAACACACACTCAGTATTGTTCTAATTTTAACTGCCATGGGCTGTACTCAGCAAGAATCATTTTTATATCCTGAAACCACTAAGGGAGATGTGGTTGACGACTATTTTGGAACAGAGGTTCCGGATCCATACCGCTGGCTGGAAGATGATATGTCGGATGAAACCACTGCCTGGGTAAAAGCCCAGAACAAAGTAACTTTTGCATACCTGGAAGAGATCCCATTCAGGAGTGCATTGAAAGAGCGGATGACTGAGATCTGGAACTACCCAAAAATGGGGACTCCCGGGAAAGAGGGAGATTACTATATCTACAGTTACAATACCGGACTGCAGAATCAGGATATAATATACATCAAACAGGATCTTCAGGGGGAAGGTCGTATATTGCTTGATCCGAACAAACTCTCGGATGACGGGACTGTAGCCCTGTCAGCCTTCAGCGTTTCAAACGACGCTAAATATGCGGCATATGGTATTTCCCGGGGTGGCTCAGACTGGAAAGAACTTTTTGTAAGGGAGATTGAAACCGGCTCTGAGTTGGATGATCACCTGGAGTGGATCAAATTTTCAGGAATTGCCTGGTACAAGGATGGTTTTTTCTACACCCGTTATGAGGAACCTAAAGAGGGTGACGAATTAAAAGGCGAAAACAAGAATTCCATGGTGCTTTACCACCGTGTTGGGACCACCCAATCCGATGACATTCTTATCCATAAAGACGAATCGCATCCCGATTGGGGCTTTAGCCTGGGAGTCACTGAAGATGAAAGTTACATGTTCCTCTATGTTACAGAAAGCACCAGCGGCAATGCACTGGCCTTCAGGGAATCGGGACTGAAAAACGCGCCCTTTACCTGGCTCGACAAAGATTTTGATAATGAGTACCAGGTGATTGGTAACAGAGACAATCGTCTCTTCGTCCTCACAAATTACGAAGCCCCCCTTTATAAGCTTGTGGGCATTGACCTCAATAATCCGGAGCGCGAAAACTGGGTGGATATTGTTCCGGAGCATGAAAAAAATGTACTGGAATCAGTGACCCTTGCCGGAGGAAAGATCATCACCTCTTACCTCCAGGATGCCTATAACGTAGCCACTGTACATGAACTTGACGGGAAACTCCTGCATGAGCTATCCCTTCCGGGCATCGGCTCGCTGGGGGAGATCCATGGGAAAATGAAGGAGAACACTGCATTTTATAGTTTCTCATCATTCAACTACCCTTCAACCATTTTTAAATACGACATTGCTGAGAACCGGTCTGATGTTTTCTACAGATCCGAAGTAGATTTTGATACAGATGCCTATGAAACCAGTCAGGTCTTCTTTGCCAGTAAAGACGGAACAAAGATCCCCATGTTCATCGTCCATAAGAAGGGGCTTGAACTTAACGGAACAAACCCTACCCTGCTCTATGGTTATGGAGGATTCAACATTACCTACTCCCCATCCTTCAGTACCACCCGTGCTGTATGGCTTGAACAGGGGGGTGTATTTGCGCTGGCCAATATCAGGGGTGGTGGCGAATATGGTGAAGAGTGGCACAAAGCCGGAACCCTGTTGCAAAAACAGAATGTATTTGACGATTTCATTGCAGCGGCAGAATATTTGATTGAAAAAGATTACACATCCAACAACCGGCTGGCCATCTATGGAGGGTCCAATGGTGGACTTCTTATCGGTGCCGTGATCAATCAGCGACCCGATCTGTTCGCAGCTGCCATTCCTATGGTGGGAGTTATGGACATGTTGCGCTTTCACAAATTTACAATCGGGCGTTACTGGACAGTCGATTATGGATCTTCAGAGGACCCCGAACAGTTTTCATATTTACTGGATTATTCCCCACTCCACAACATCTCTGACAAAAGCTATCCAGCGGTACTTGTTACCACCGGTGATCATGATGACAGGGTGGTGCCTGCTCATTCGTTCAAGTACATCGCTACCCTGCAGGAGAAATATAAAGGAGAGAACCCTGTGATGGTCCGGATCAATACCGATGCCGGTCATGGCGCAGGCAAACCCACCGACAAAGTGATAGAAGAGTATTCAGATATATGGTCCTTTATCTTTAAAAGCATGAATTACACGCCGGAGTTCCGAAATTCAGAAACTCAACCTTAAATCAGAGACTCAACCTGAAATTCAGAAACTCAACCTTAAATCAGAGACTCAACCTTAAAATTGGCATAAAGAATCCTAAAAAACCGTTTATTACAAATATTTGAAATACAATTATTTAGTCATAGAGGGAAATATAGGAGCCGGTAAAACCAGCTTTGCGACCATGTTGGCTGAAGAGACAGGCGGCCGTTTGATCCTGGAGCAGTTCAGTGACAATCCATTCCTGGCCAGGTTTTACGAAGACCCGGAACGATATGCATTTCAATTAGAACTATCCTTCCTCGCTGAAAGGTACCAGCAGATCAAAACCGAATTAGGACACCCCGACCTTTTCGGACAGACGGTGGTCAGTGATTACTTTCTTGCCAAGTCATTCATCTTCAGCAAATACAACCTTAAAGATGATGAAATGAAACTCTTTGAGAAACTCTATACCATCATCAAACTGCAGGTTCCCAGACCAGACCTCTATGTATACCTTCACCTCCCCGTTGAAAATCTATTGGAGAACATCAGGAAAAGAGGCCGCTCCTATGAACAAAACATCCAGGCTGAATACCTTAAAGAGGTCCAGGATGGCTATTTTGGTTTTTTCAAATCCCAGACCGAATTAAAGATTCTGGTGATCGATACAAGCAATATTGATTTTGTGAATAATAGGGCAGATTATCAACAAATTAAAAATCTTATCTTTGAAGGAGAATATATGCCGGGTATGAACATGCTTATTTTGTAACATTTATGGGCTTAACATGCATATTTATGGGCTTAACATGCATATTTCTTTAATTTTATCAAAAACATTATTAAGTTTGTACTAAGAGAAAAAATTCCGTTAGAAATCAATAACTATTAAACAAATAATCAGATTGTTATGAAAAACCTCAAAACCTATGCGATTTTTATTCTTGCAGCAGCAGTACTCAGTAGCTGCGGCGGCCTCAATAAAATGGTAAAGGAAGCCGACCTGGTGACTTACCAAGTAACTCCTGAAGTACTCGAAATGCATGGTGGAAATGTTGACTTTACTATTGACGTCAACTATCCTGCCAAGTATTTCAACAAAAAAGCTGTTGTTACCCTTACTCCCGTATTAAGGTATGAAGAAGCACAGTCGGAAATGGAACCACTGGTTCTCCAGGGACAGGATGTTACTGAAAACAACAAGCCCGTTAGTTTCGACAATGGTGGGAAAGCCAGTCTGTCCAGTACAATCGCATATGAAGATGTCATGATGAGATCTGAGCTTTATTTCAACGTTCAAGCTGCAATAAAAGATAAAACGGCTGATCTGGGTGAAGTGAAACTTGCCGATGGAATCATTGCTACACCTCAATTGGTTTACAAAAATCCGAAAGTGCTGTTTTTTGATGACAAATATCAGCAGATTGTTCCCAAATCCTATGAAGCAGACATCAAGTATGTAATCAACAGGGCCGATGTTCGCAGAGCAGAGATGGGAAAAGATGAGATTACAAAACTTAATGACGTTATTAAGACGACTGACGAAAATGAGAGGCTTGACCTTAAAGGATTGGAGATTTCAGCCTATGCTTCTCCCGACGGAGAGCTTGATCTGAACACCAAACTTGCCGATAAGCGTCAAAAGACTGCCGAGAAATACCTGGCAGGTCAACTGAAAAAATCCAAAGTTGAAGTAGCTGATGAACTGATGAGTCTGCTTTCCACACCAGAGGACTGGGATGGATTCAAAAAGGCTATGGAAGCATCTAATATTCAAGACAAAGAGATGATCCTCAGGGTACTCAGTATGCATTCCGACCCCGTTGTTCGTGAGCAGGAGATCAAGAACCTAACCGCTGCTTTTGAAGTTATTGCGGAGGAAATCCTTCCCCAACTGAGAAGATCCAAATTCACTGTGAATATGGAGCACATCGGATGGAGCGATGCTGAATTAAAAGATTTTTGGGCCAATAATTCCGATACACTTGTTTTGGAAGAGCTCCTGTATACTGCCACTCTTATGGACGACAATGCAACCAAACTTGCCGTCTATCAGAAAGCAGTTCAAGTAGCACCAAAATGCTTACGTGCTCACAACAACAAGGGAGCCGTCCTCTTTAATATGGGTAAAATGGATGAAGCCGCAGCAGCATTTAAGACTGCCAAAGGCCTGAAAGACCTGGACATTATCAATAACAACCTGGGTGCCGTTGCACTTAAGAAAGGTGAAGTTGAAGCCGCCAAAGAAGCCTTTACTGCTTCACTGGGTGCCGGACCAAAAGTGAACTATAATCTGGGTATTGTAAATATCATTGAAGGTGATTATAAATCAGCTGTAAACTACTTTGGTAGTGAAGCATCCTACAATGCAGCTCTTGCAAAATACCTGAGTGGTGATGACGATGGTGCATGGAGAATGTTAGCCAACCTGGAGATGAAAGGTGGCTTAGGATACTATATGCGCGCAGTGATTGCAGCCAATCAGGATAAGCCTGAAGTGGCCCTCGAAAACCTGAAACTGGGCATTGAAAATTGCAAGGATCCCGCTTGGTTGAAGGGACGTGCAGCAAAAGATCTTGAGTTCGCAAAACTCATGAATGAAGCTGGATTCAAAGCAATAGTAGAATAGACCAATAACAATCATAGAGAAAACCGCCTCGCATCCCGGGGCGGTTTTTTTAATTCCCATCAAATTTCCTTCTACATCTATTGGTTTCTATATATTTTTTACGGAATATTCTGATTATTCCTTAAAGAGTATTTGATTTCATAACTGTCCCAGATATTTTAACGGGACGTGGTTATTCGCTATGCGAAAAATCCCATGTCACTTTTAAAACATCTGCTCCAGTATAAATGCGATACACTAAGTGGTAAATGAATAAGATAGATGCAAGGTTAAAGGGAGAACTGCTTGAATACTTCCCAAATAACAATACCTGCTGCAACCGAGATATTCAATGAGTGTTTTGTGCCATATTGTGGGATTTCAACACATCGATCGCTCAGATTTACCACATCCTGTTCAACACCACGAATCTCGTGACCAAAGACAATGGCATATTTCTCACCAGGCAAGAGCGTAAGCTGATCAAGGCTCACCGCTCCCTCTACCTGCTCGATTGAAAAGATCTGGTAATCTTTCTCTTTCAATTCAATAATGGCATCAGTGGTCTCCGTTCGATACTCCCAACTGACAGACTCAGTGGCACCAAGTGCAGTTTTATGAATCTCCCTGTGTGGCGGAGTGGCTGTAATCCCACATAAATATATTCCCTCCAACCGAAATGCATCGGCCGTTCGAAAAACCGAGCCTATGTTATTCTGGCTACGGATGTTGTCCAATACCACCATCACCGGAATCTTTTTCGATTCTTTATACTCCTCCACCTCCAGACGATCGAGTTCCTCATTTAATAACTTCCGCATGACACAAAATTTTCAACGAATTTACAACTTTTCTTCGCCTTTGGCTCAGTTCCTTTGGTTCCTCTTTCTCACTTTTTTCTGCTGTCGCTTCAAATCGTTCTTCGCCTTTGGCACAGTTCATTTGGTGCAGTTTCTCTTTCCGCTTTATTCTTTCGCTCTTTCCCACTATTTTTCTTTCACACTAGCTTCATATTGCTAAATTTGCATAGACTACCTGGAAGTATTATTCCGGGTTAAAACAACAACAAATTTAATTCACAATGAACATTCACGAATACCAGGGCAAACAGATTCTGAAACAATTTGGTGTATCAATTCCCGCCGGTGAAGTGGCGCATACTCCTGAAAAGGCGTATGAAGCCGCTCAACGCATAAAAGCAGAGACAGGGGCTGACACCTGGGCTGTGAAAGCGCAGATCCACGCCGGAGGTCGTGGCAAGGGTGGCGGAGTTAAGATCGCGAAGTCACTGGATGAAGTAAAAGCATTTGCAAAGGATATCCTGGGCATGACTCTGGTCACACACCAGACAGGCCCTGAAGGCAAGGTGGTCCATAAGGTACTCGTTGAACAGGGCATTTTCTATCCCGGGGAGAGTGATCCCCAGGAGTTCTATATGAGTGTGCTTCTGAATCGTGAATCCGGTAAGAATATCGTCATGTATTCCACCGAAGGAGGCATGGATATTGAAACGGTGGCAGAAAAAACACCTCACCTAATCTTTAAAGAGGAGATCGATCCCGCCACAGGAATCCTTCCCTTCCAGGCCAGACACATTGCCTTTAACCTGGAATTATCGGGTCAGGCTTTCAAGGATATGGTGAAGTTTGCTACAGCGCTCTATAAGGCCTACGAAAATTCCGATGCCTCAATGTTTGAGATTAACCCTGTATTTAAAACATCCGATAACAGGATCATGGCAGCTGATGCCAAGGTCAACATTGACGATAACGCACTTTACAGACATTCCAATTATGCGGCCATGAGGGACCTCAACGAGGAGGATCCCACTGAAGTGGAAGCTGGTAAATTCAACCTTAATTTTATCAAACTGGATGGTAATGTTGGCTGCATGGTTAATGGTGCTGGGCTGGCAATGGCAACCATGGACATCATCAAGCATTCGGGTGGAGAACCGGCCAATTTCCTGGATGTGGGTGGGACAGCCAATGCACAGACAGTGGAAGCTGGTTTCAGAATAATCCTGAAAGATCCAAATGTAAAAGCGATCCTGATCAATATTTTCGGAGGGATCGTTCGCTGTGACAGAGTTGCCGAAGGCGTGGTGGAAGCTTATAAAACCATAGGACAGATCGACATCCCGGTAATTGTAAGGTTGCAGGGAACCAACGCTGAAGAAGCGAAGGTACTCATCGATAACTCAGGGTTGGAAGTTCATTCAGCCATTACCTTACAGGAAGCGGCAGGTAAAGTGAGGGAACTGGTTCATTAGATCAGGTTCCTGTTCTTCAGGGTAACTTCCATTTGCTTCTGCAGACGGATAGCCTCTTCCCGGGCTGCCTGTTCAAATCGATTGGTTACATCGGCATACAGAATAGATCTGCTGGCATTGACTAACAATCCGCACCTGTCGTTCATTCCGTACTCAGCCACATCATATAGACTTCCTCCCTGACTCCCAACTCCTGGAACCAGGAGGAAATGTTCTGGTATCAACTTTCTGATTTGTGTCAACTCCTCAGCTTTGGTGGCTCCCACCACATACATGATGTTATTGACGGTCCCCCATTCGGCACTGGTAGTAATGACTTGCTCGAAAAGTCGCTTTTCTCCCTTTAATTCAAGTTGCTGAAAATCTTTTGATCCGTCGTTGGAGGTGAGTGCCAGCAACACCGCCCACTTCCCTTCAACCTCCAGAAAAGGTGAGATGCTGTCATACCCCATATAAGGCGAAAGTGTAATGGCATCACAATCCAGGGTTTTTAAATAGGCACTGGCATACATGCGGGAAGTATTGCCAATATCACCCCGTTTAGCATCTGCAATGATATAAATATCGGGATAGTGCTTTCTTATGTAGGTGATGGTCATTTCCAGACTCATGTACCCTGCAGCACCCATGGCTTCATAAAAGGCAAGATTGGGTTTATATGCCACAACCAGGTCCTCTGTGGCGTCAATAATGTGCTTATTGAATTCAAATATGGGATACTCCTTGTCAAGAAGCAGCCTTGGAATCTTTTTATAATCGGTATCGAGACCTACACACAAGTAGCTCTTCTTTCGCTGGATGTTCCTGAATAGTTCTTCTGCGTTCATCTCATGGAAATTTTTTTACTCTATTCCGCTATCTTTCAACCGCTCTGCATTTTCGGCCATCTGGAGTTTCTCAATCACTTCCTGAAGATCACCATTAATGATTGATGGAAGGTTATACAAAGTGAGGTTTATTCTGTGGTCAGTTACCCTGCCCTGGGGATAGTTGTATGTACGTATCTTGGCTGACCGGTCGCCCGATGACACCATAGTCTTGCGCTGAGAAGAGATCTCATCCATCCGTTTCTGCAATTCAAGGTTATATAGCCTTGTCCTCAACTCCTTCATGGCTTTGTCCAGGTTTTTCAACTGTGACTTCTCATCCTGACAGGTAACCACGATCCCGGTGGGAATATGGGTCAGTCGAATGGCTGAATAGGTGGTATTTACTGATTGTCCGCCAGGACCCGATGAACAGTAGGTATCCTTTCTGATATCGGCCTGCTTGACCTCCACCTCGAAATCTTCGGCCTCCGGAAGTACAGCCACTGTTGCAGCCGAAGTGTGGACCCGTCCCTGAGTCTCAGTCTGGGGAACACGTTGCACCCGGTGTACTCCGGATTCATACTTCATAATACCATACACTCCATTCCCACTTACATCCATAATAATCTCCTTGTATCCTCCCACGGTTCCCTCTGTAAAACTGGTGGTGGAGACTTTCCATCTCTTTGACTCAAAGAATTTGGAATACATCCTATATAGGTCTCCGGCAAAAATACTGGCTTCATCGCCACCTGTTCCAGCCCTGATCTCAACAATGGCATTCTTATCGTCTTCCGGATCTTTCTGTAATAGGAGCATTTTTATATCCTCTTCCAAAAGACCCAGCTGCTTCTGATACAGATCCAGCTCTTCCTTAGCCATCTCCCTGAGTTCATCATCCTTCTCTTCGGCCAGGATCTTCCTGGCACTTTCGATATTGCTTAACAGGTTCTTGAACGCATTAAAAGCTTCGATAACCGGCTCCAGCTGTTTATACTCCCGGTTCAATTTAACATACCGCTTCATATTAGTAATCACTGAAGGATCGGTTATGAGTTGTCCAACCTCATCAAATCTGGCTTTCACTCCTTCCAAGCGGGTCAATATCATGTTCTCTCCCATGCTCTGATTTTGTCCTTAATATTCAAACTCACCCTGCTCTCCCTTTATGGAGAGCTTTTTATGATCCGAATGCTCGCATCGTCCAACAATTTTAGCGTCAATCTGGTATTTGTTTGCCAGCTGTATAATCCCCCCGGCAGTTTGTGCATCGGTATAAATTTCGAAACGGTGCCCCATATTGAAAACCTGGTACATCTCTCTCCATGCCGTTCCCGACTCCTCCTGAATCATTAAAAAGAGCGGAGGTATGGGAAAGAGGTCATCCTTGATAATATGTACTTTCTCAGCAAAATGGAGCACTTTGGTCTGTGCACCACCAGAACAGTGAACCATACCGTTAATTTGTCTTCTATACAGTCCCAGTACCTCCTGGATTACCGGAGCATAGGTGCGTGTGGGTGAAAGGACCAGTTTCCCAGCATCCAGCCCCACATCTGCAATGGAATCAGTAAGCTTTTTACTTCCTGAATAGACCAGAGTCCGGGCCATATCCGGATCAAAACTTTCCGGGTACTTACGGGCCAGATAGCCTCCAAAAACATCATGTCTGGCAGAAGTAAGGCCATTACTCCCCATCCCTCCGTTATATGACTCTTCATAACTGGCTTGACCCGATGAAGAGAGTCCTATGATGACATTACCAGGAACAATATTGTTCTCAATGATGTCAGATCGTCTGGACCTGGCCACAACTGTAGAATCCACAATAATGGTCCTGACCAGATCCCCCACATCTGCTGTCTCCCCACCTGTACTATAAATAGGCACACCCAGGGTACGGAGCTCCTCCAGAATCTCCTCTGTTCCATTAATAATTGCTGAAATCACCTCCCCCGGAATCCGGTTTTTATTCCTCCCAATGGTGGAAGAGAGCAGGATATCACCAGTCACCCCAACACACAAAAGATCATCCAGGTTCATTACAATTGCATCCTGAGCAATGCCTTTCCATACAGAAATATCACCGGTCTCCTTCCAATATACATATGCCAGTGAAGATTTCGTCCCCGCCCCGTCGGCATGCATTACCAGACAGTGGTCAGGATCCCCGGTAAGCATATCGGGAATTACCTTGCAGAATGCTTTCGGGAATAGTCCCTTGTCCACATGCTGTATGGCCCGATGAACATCCTCCTTACCAGAAGAGACACCACGTTCAAGGTAACGGGAAGCCTGATTCATTCAAATTAGTTTTGTGGAATATATTCGGTGGACAACACCCTGAACTCGGTACGTCTATTCACCTGGTGCGCTTTTTCCTGGAGCTCAGGGCTCTCCAGTTGATTTATAAAGCTCTCCGCTAGCACCACTCCAAGTTCAAGAAAGTCATACTGTAAAATCACCTTGTCATCCACTACTTTGGGTTGAGACTCCCCATATCCCTGTGCTTCCAGCCGGTCGGCAGCAATGCCTTTTGAGATCAGGTAATCCACCACTGACTGAGCCCTCTTCTGGGACAACTCCTGGTTGTCGGCCGGAGTACCCCTCGAGTCGGTATGCGACATCAGCTCAATGGTTACATTGGGATTATCATCCAGTGTCTCCACCAAATTGTCAAGCGAAACCATGGACTCGGGACGGAGATCCCACTTTGCAAAATCGTAAAATATATTCGGAAGTTCTATCACCCTGGTTGTGGACGACAGATAAATGGTTACATCGAAGTCTTTACTCTGTTCAAGTCCCCTTGTTGATTCTCTCTCTTTTCCATTCAGGTAACCAGGTTGACTGGCAATGAACACATAATCGGTTCCCGGTTTTAGCATGAACTTGAAAGCACCCTCATCGCCGGTGGTGGTCTCTATAGTAATCCCGTCGCTTCCCACCGACTTAACTGTTGATCCAGCCAGGATCTGATCATTGCGCTCATCCTTCACGACACCTGTTACAGAAAATTCCAGTGGAGGGAGTACAAAGGAGAAAATCTCGTCGTTTCCCCTGCCTTTCCTGGCCGAGCTGAAAAATCCCCTTTCAACATCGGTCTCAAAAACGATCCCAAAATCATCCTCAGGAGAGTTAATGGGTGGTTTCATATTTTCCACCATCCAACCTCCCGTCTCATCCTGGGTTGCCTTGTAAATATCCAATCCGCCTAATCCGATCCGGCTATCCGAGGAAAAATAGAGTGTGCCATCACTATGGATAAATGGGTAGAGTTCATTTCCAGGGGTATTGATCTCCTCCCCCAGGTTAACGGGATCACTCCAACCACCACCGTCACTGGCAACCTTCCAAATATCATTCTCCCCCAATCCGCCGGGCATATCAGAAACGAAATAAAGGGTCGAACCATCGGGTGAGATAGCCGGGTGGGCAGTTGTAATACTGTCTCCAAATGCCTCAAACTCTACCTGTGGTTCCGACCAGCCCCCGCCATCGGCACCGGCCCTGTATATCTGGCAGCCTAATTGCTGGTTTTTCCCTTTCTTACACCTTGTGAAATAGAGGGTTGAAAAGTCGGAAGAGATACATGGGGTCCCATCCTCGAACTCGGAATTAAGAATCTCCACAGGGACCGGTACGCTCCATTTCCCTTTCCGATCCATACTGGAAGCAAAGATATCTGCGAAATTCTGACCGGTAGCTCCATGGGTGTCATTTCCAGTGGCATCTTCGCGAGTGGAAGTAAACAAGATTTCGGTAAAAGCTGCATTCACATAGGCAGGACTAAAATCGCGTTGTCTGGAGTTGAAGTAACGCATATTTTCTACAATATATCCCGTTGGATTTTCCGTCCAAACAATAGCAGCCTGGCACGATTCAACTCCAATTCCTCCACGCGGATCATCCGGAACCAGAGCCATGTACTTCTCAAATTGCTCTTCGGCCTCTTCATACTTCTCATTAACGAGCATCATCTGCCCATACCTTAGAAATATGATGGGGTCCTGATAATCTTCCCGAACAGCCTTTTTATACCAGAGCTCAGCAGATCTGGCTTCTCCAAGAATCCTGTAACAATCACCGATCTTAAACAGGATGGCCGTTTTCTGTTCTTTGTCACTTACTTTATTATATGCGTTTTTATAAAGGTCAATGGCCTCAAAATACTCTCCAGCTTCAAAGACAGCCTCTGCCCTGGCATCTTTCTGCTTCTTCTGTGCATCTACCGGGAGGGAAAACAGTAGAGCGGCCATTATGGCCACGGGAATGAGTCTCATGGAATTGTGCGTCATTGATTGCCTGTTTTTACAATTGGATAAAATTACCTTTTTTTTCTATGAAAATAAAACGCAACAATCCGGGTTATTATTTGAGTTCGAAAGGATATTCATAGTGTCATTCTTTTGAGACAACCTTTGTAGGTTTCTACTCTGACTATCCTTTCGAATAATAAACCGGGCTACATTTTATTATACAAAAAAAAGCCCCCCGCTTGCACGGAAGGCCCTGTGATTATGCCATTGATGATGCTCTTAGCTTAAGAACAGCAGTTCCCTGTATTTTGGCAATGGCCAGATCTCGTCATCCACAATAAGCTCCAGCTTATCGATATGGATACGAATCTTAGCAAGAAATGGAAACACAGATTTGGAGTACGCATTGGCTTTTGCCTTCTCATCATCGATTTTATTGGCTACTTTCCTTGCTTCAACCATCTCATTCACACCTGTTTTAATGGCTGTTACATGATCTGAGATATCCTTGATCAGTTCAATCCTGTTTCCTGCAAGGGTCTTATATTCCTCACCATAGATCTGTTTCAATCCCAGTACATTCTCCATCAATCTGTTTTGATACTTAACAGCTGTAGGTACGATGTGGTTGATGGCCATATCTCCAAGTACCCTGGCCTCAATCTGAATCTTCAAGGTATACTGCTCAAACATCACTTCCACACGCCCCTCAAGCTCAGATTCTGTGAAGATGCCCAAATCAAAGAAGAGTTTTTTGGATTTGTCACTCAAATATGCTGAAAGCGCTTCAGGAACATCGGTCACATTGGTAAGACCACGTCTCTTTGCCTCTTTCACCCAGTCATCGCTGTAGTTGTCTCCTTCAAAACGAATGGCTTTTGAAGCGATAATATACTCCCTGAGTACCTGGAATATGGCTTCATCCTTCTTCACACCTGAATCAATAAGGGCATCCACCTCTTTCTTGAATTCAATAAGTTGCGCCGCGACTGCAGTATTCAGGATTGCCATCGGTGTAGCTGGATTACAACTACCACCTACTGCCCTAAATTCAAACCTGTTACCAGTAAAGGCAAATGGAGAGGTACGATTTCGGTCGGTGTTGTCCAAAAGAATCTCGGGTATTTTTCCTATGTCCAGTTTCAATTCGGTCTTCTCATCGGGAGTCATCTTTTTATTGGTCACTTGCTCTTCCAGCTGATCAAGCATCGCAGATACTTCAGAACCTAAAAAACAAGAGAGAATGGCTGGTGGTGCTTCATTGGCACCCAACCGGTGGGCATTGGAAGCGGAAGCAATACTGGCCCTCAGCAGATCCTGGTGATCAAAAACAGCTTTTACAGAGTTCACCACATAGGTCAGAAATTGCAGATTGGTTTTGGGGTTTTTGCCCGGGCGGTGCAGTATCACACCAGTATCAGTAGCCAGCGACCAGTTGTTGTGTTTACCGGAACCATTAATGGCCTGGAAGGGTTTTTCATGGAACAATACCCTGAAGCCGTGATGCCTGGATACTTTTGTCATCAGGTCCATGACAAGGACGTTATGGTCCACTGCGAGGTTGCACTCCTCAAAGACAGGTGCCATTTCATACTGGTTGGGAGCCACCTCATTGTGGCGGGTCTTCACCGGGATACCAAGCTTGTACGCTTCTGACTCCAGGTCATGCATAAATGCAGCCACCCGTTCGGGGATGGAACCAAAATAATGATCATCCAACTGTTGGTCCTTGGAGGAAGCATGTCCCATTAAGGTACGTCCTGTGAGCGCCAGGTCGGGTCGGGCATAGTAAAGCGCCTCATCTACCAGGAAATACTCCTGCTCCCAGCCAAGATTGGCCTGAACTTTGGTCACATTCTTATCGAAATACTGACATACATCGGTAGCTGCTTTATCCACAACATTCAACGCCTTTAATAAAGGTGTCTTGTGATCAAGGGCCTCTCCGGTATAAGAGATGAAAACAGTAGGAATACTCAATGTATTATCAATAATAAAAGCCGGGGATGAAGGATCCCAGGCAGTATATCCACGTGCTTCAAAAGTATTCCTTATTCCACCACTTGGAAAGGAAGAGGCATCCGGCTCCTGCTGGGAAAGGGCCGAAGCGGAAAAAGATTCCACAACTCCTCCATATTGGTTCGGGGTAATAAATGCATCATGCTTTTCAGCTGTCCCCCCTGTGAGAGGCTGGAACCAGTGTGTATAGTGGGTAGCGCCGCGTTCGGTAGCCCATGCTTTCATTCCGGAAGCAACTGCATCTGCTTTTCTCCTGTCGATGGTTGTTCCTTTCTCAATTGCATCCATTACACTATGAAATGCATCCCTGGAGAGGTACTTCTGCATTTTAACTTTATCGAAGACATTAATTGCATAATAATCCGAAGTCTTGTCAGAAGGGGGTGTAACATGCACAGGTTTCCTGTTATAAACCTGCTCCAGTGCTTTAAACCTGATAACGGCCATGATTTTAAAATTAAGTTTTTATAAAAAATAAGGTTTGAAGTTGCAAATATACATTATTATTAATTATACCCCCTATTTTTTTTATACTGGAATCGCTTTTTTTATATTTTTATTCTAACAACCCACGTTTTTTACAGTCCCTGTCGAAATAAATATTTTTTTACTAAAAAGAGGCTGTCTCAAAAGTCCACTTTTTACCAATTCTGAGGGATACTTTGGAAGTAACCTGGCATTTTTCTCGCAGAGAATAAGCACGTTACGAAAAAGTATCCCTCAGAAAAACAGTGAGGCTGCCCCTTTTGAGACAGCCTCTTTACAATGTATAAAATTGGATACAAGGACTATTTTATCTCTTCCGCGAAATAACTATAGAAAAGAGGTATGGTCTCAATCCCTTTATAGAAATTAAAGAGCGGATAGTTCTCATTGGGCGAATGAATGGCATCAGAGTCCAGGCCAAAACCCATGAGGATAGACTTGATCCCTAACACCTCTTCAAAATCCGAAACAATGGGAATGCTACCTCCACTTCTCACCGGGATGGGCTGTTTTCCGAAACTCTCCCCGATGGCTTTGGTTGCTGCCCGATAAGCGGGGAAATCGATGGGCGTCACGTATCCCTGACCTCCGTGAAGACTTTTCACTTCAACTTTTGTGCCTTCAGGAGCAATTTTCTTTATATGATCGATAAACAGTGTATCGATTTTCTTTGAATCCTGATTGGGTACAAGCCTCATTGAAATTTTTGCATAGGCTTTGGACGGCAGGACCGTTTTGGCCCCTTCACCAATATAACCCGACCAGATCCCATTCACATCAAGACTGGGACGAATACCTGTCCGCTCGTTGGTTGAAAATCCTTTTTCTCCAACCACTGCTTCAATATCAAGAGCCGTCTTGTAGTCTTCCAGATTGAAAGGAGCTTTTGCCATATCGGATCGTTCACTGTCGGAAATTTCCAATACGTCGTCGTAAAAACCGGGGATGGTAATGTGGTTATTTTTATCTGTGAGGGAGGCAACCATTTTGGAAAGCAGGTTTGCAGGGTTCCCCACAGCTCCTCCATACAAGCCCGAATGAAGATCACGGTTCGGACCTGTCAATTCAACCTCAAGGTAACTGAGCCCTCTTAACCCAACAGTAATTGAGGGAGTATCCTGGGCGATCATGGTGGTATCTGAGATCAGGATGATGTCAGCCTTGAGCAACTCTTTATTCTGCTTACAGAACTCCTTCAGACTGGGAGAACCTATCTCCTCCTCTCCTTCAATCATAAACTTCACATTGCAGGCAAGCGTTCCGGTGCGGTTCATCAATTCAAATGCCTTTACGTGCATAAACAACTGTCCTTTATCGTCATCAGCACCCCTTGCAAAGATCTTTCCGTCCCTGAGTTCAGGTTCAAATGGAGGTGAATCCCATAGGTCGAGGGGTTCTACTGGTTGTACGTCGTAATGTCCGTATACAAGAACGGTGGGCAGGGAATCATCGATAAGTTTTTGACCATAGATTACCGGCCAACCGGTTGTCTCTTTCACTTCTGCAAGATCGGCCCCTGCTTCAATCAGAGAATTCTTGATAAAATCAGCTGTTTTTCGCATGTCATCCTTGTGCTCCTCAATGGCACTGATGGATGGTATACGAATTAGGTCAAACAGTTCTTCCAGAAACCTCTTTTTGTGGATTTCTACGTAATTTTTAATTGTTTCCATATGGTTTGTATTTGTTGTTTTGATAATCGTTTACAAGTTTTCCGGAGATTGGTTATATATTTCCTCATAGACTTTTTCCAGTTCGTTGTAGAACTCCTTTCCATACACCCTGGTAATCGGATCCTTCAAAAATCTAAATACTGGAACTCCTTCTTTCTTTCCCAGCTGACGCGCTGACTCGCAAATGCTCCATTGGTGATAGTTGAGTGCTATGCCCTTTTTTAGCTTATTAACCCTAATGGGGTAAAGATGGCAGGAAACCGGTTTTTGAAAGGGAATGGAATTCTGCTCGTACGCCCTTTCAATGGCACATCGGGCAACTCCTTCCTCAAAAACCACGAAAGCACACTCTTCCCATCCGACCAGTGGAGTCACCTTGTCTCCATCATTGTCAATCACCCAACCACCATCTTCATTTATTGCCCTGAGACCCTCGGCCCTCATAAAGGGTTTGATTTTTTCTAAGTGTTGCTCAATCATTTCTGCCTCATGGTCTTCCAAAGGAGCACCGGAATCTCCGAATATGCAGCAATTTCCCTCGCATTTTTCCAGGTGACATATAAAATGATGCTCAAATAAATCCCTGCTTACAATCTTGTCTCCGATCTGAATCATCATGGCAATAATAAAGCACAAATGTGCGAAAATTAAATTTTATCTTTGCCCAATGAGAAGAAAAGTGGCAATGTTGGTTTTGGTCGTCCTGTGCTGGGCAATGACAAGTGCACAGGTATCTTATTTCAACAGACCCGATCTCCTCGATGGGGTGGACAGCTGCCTTCACTATACCTACAGCTTTTCATTTCAGAAAGCCCATCTGTTTCAGAGGGAGTTGGCTGGTGAGACCCCCGATCACCCAGCTCCCTATTTCCTGGAGGCATTGATCGTTTACTGGAAGAATTTTCCACTTACTCCTGAAGATAAAGCTTCCGAAATGTTTGTGGAACTGATGGACCGCACTGTGGAGATTGCCGAAACTTATATTGAAAACGATTCGACCCATCTTGAAGGGGTCTTTTTTGACCTTTTTGGAAGAGCCTTCACAGCAATGTTCTGGGCCGATAACGGGAAAGAGGGTAAAGTGGTACCAGACTTAAGAACCATGTTCAGGCATACAAAAGAAGGGTTCGAACTGAAAGAGAAGTTCAATGAGTTCTATTTTTCAACCGGACTGTACAATTACTACATAGAGGCCTATCCCGAAGCCCATCCTGT
>JAUVKN010000013.1 GCA_030596245.1 Bacteroidia bacterium
AATTGTAAATCCGCGTTTAATAAGCTGGTATTTTTCTGACCAGCGATATTCATCAGTTGTACAATATTTCAGGGCACGCATGGCGTTATCCAGTTTTGATGCCATCCAGGCATCATCTCCCGTCGCTTTCCATGTATAATAAAGTCCTTCGAAAAACAGATATTCCACATCGGCCTCAACCGGAATTCTCTTAAATTCATAGGTTGAATTTTCAATGGGCCTGATAAACCCGGCATAGCCGAAACGTTTGTCACTGTAGTTTTTCTCTTTGGTCCTTGGATAGATATTGTCCCAAATCATACCATCTTCTCTCTGGGATTCGGCATACAAATCGATGCCGCTTTTCAGTTCGGGATAAAAATATTTCATCCCCTTCATGGTATGCACATGATCCCTTAACCATCGTACAAATAAGGAGTAGAACTCACCATCGACCCTGACAATTTCAGTTTCACCCCGACCTTTTACCATGGTCCAGTAGAGGATGTCCATAAGCTCGCTATAGGCTCCGCCGGCATCATTTATTTCAGTTTGGCAGTCTACCTTAAATGTGATTCTGTCAATCACCTGCTCCTTCTTATTTAATAAAAATGCTGTCTGGGTACCCAGAGAACCTCCAACCTGGAATTTCAGTGTCTCCCCGGCAATTCCGCGGGCATATTCCCTGCCTGTACCATCATATACAACGATAATACCCTTTTCAACTGTGGTGATCTCCATCCAGTCCAGTGGCTGAAATACAGTGCATTCTGATTGGCTAATAATTTTAAGAATACCGGACTCCTCTGCCGGGGCATTACCCTGATCCGTAACAGCAGCTTTGAGACTGAAACTCATGCCGAAGCATGCCAGCATTAGAACGATCAGAGTGATTGGTAATCTTTTCATAACACAAATGTTAAATGCAAACTTTTTCCTTTCATATTTTCAGAGATCCATACCATTTGATGCTATCAGATCCTTATACCATTGAAATGAGTCTTTCGGGATCCTTTCAAGTGTTTTGTAATCGGCAGCAGGAGGCACCTCGACAGGAGTTCCATCTTTTCCGGCTTTGGACCTTCTTGCAGTATACACATTGTGACCACAATAATCAACAGGCTGGTGAATGATCTCCATATCTCCCGGTTTGATTTCAGGGAGATCCTTTCCAAACAATTTTATTCCAGCCTCAAGCAGTTCATCGATCACCGAATTGTAAAAGTCAATCCCCTTTTCATTGACGCGGCCTGTACCATCCGGAAAGATTCGTGGCCAGCACAGGGAGAGGCGGTATGCCTTAACACCCAGCTTCTTCAATAAGCCGATGTCCTCTCTATACTTGTGGTAATGATCACAGGCAATTTCACCGGTATGCCCATGCCAGATAGCCCCTGGATTTCTGCAAAAGTCATCCCAGACAGAGTGACCCTTTCCATTCTCAAACGCCTCACCTTCAATCTGATAGGCCGATGTGGATACACCCCAGATAAAGTCGCTGGGAAACGATGGCTCTATTACTTTGTTCTCCATATTTTGCTATTGAATATCAAAAACAAAATTTCCTCCCCTCATCCAGCATGACCAGGTAATTATCCAGGGGAATGTAGTTAGCAACGCTGTTACCGGTTCCCAGACAATAGCCTCCAGTGGGCATGCACTCCCCGAGGGTATATCTGACCCTTTCTCTTATTTCACGTTCAGTCGCTCTGCAGATAAAATCCATATCTATTCCACCCAGATGAGCAACACGGTGTCCGTACTTTTTATGAGCGGTAACCACATCTTCAATATTGTCTTCAAACGAATGTCGCGCATCGATACGAATATCATTAATAAGGTCATCCATAATCATTTCCAGCTGTCCGCACGAATGTAATAAATAGGGCCTGCCGGCATCATGAGAGATCTCTGCCATCAGTTTATGACCCGGGAGAATAAATTCCCGGGTATCTTCGGGACTGATCATAAGACTTGTTTTAAAACCCATATCATCTGATCCCCAGATAAGTTTCACCCTGTCAAATTCAAGAAATCTCCTGACAGATTTCTCATAAATGTCAATAAGTCGCTTACTGATGGCACTCACCAATTCCCGATTCTCAAACAGGGCAAAACAGAGTGTTTCAAATCCCATTAGCCAGTTAATATACTCGGCAAAATGAGCAAATCCTCCACTTCCGATAATACACATATCATCTGGCAGGTTTTCCTGGTACCATTCAAGAGACCTGGTGCCGCATTTGTCAGCATCAGGCCATGGATACTTCTCAAACTCATTCCAGTTGGTAATGGGACCTGTATGCTCATTGATATACTCCCTCCCCTCCTTTCTTTCAATCCCGGCTGTGTCGGTCGTTACCAATCTGTCTAGTGGCATTTCAAAATCATCCAGTCCGCATCTCACATAATCATATCCAAGAAATCTTTGTATGGCGATCTCTCTTTTGAATTGAAAATCAGGATCACTGAATGAAAGATGATCGATGATATTGAATCTCTGGCAGATGGCGATTTTAATCTCCTCATCCAGGAAGAGCTCAATAAAATGCACCCTGTCAGGCTTCCCTACCCTGCGGATACAGTTGACAAATCCCTCCCAATCAGGTTTTATTTGCACTGAAAAATAGTTGTTGCTCATTGTGTTATGATGCTACATTGAATCAGTCATTTAAATCAATTGTATATACAAAATACTGAACTCCCTTATGCTTGGTTGGACAGGCCCAATTTCCATCCGGATCAATGACGCCAGAAGAAAAAGGAGACGATTGCGCAAATTGCGTGAGTTATTTTCTTTTATAATATGTTGTTTTTTATATCCATTTCGAAATTACTCCCCGGGCTGACTAATGATCAATTCACCTTCCGGATCAACCACACGTACGATCATCTCCCATCTGCCGCCCCTGTTTTCAATCTTAATCAGGATGGCATTTGTTCCCTTTTTCAATTGCACATCAATGAGCTCATCATCAGGAACCGCTCCACGCCAGATGTGCTTGCTATAAACCAGCTCACTGTTGATCCATACCTTGGCTCCATCATCGCTTCCCAGGGTTATCATGGCATTTCTGTCATCCGGACTCTCAATTTCAGCATAGGCATAGGCAATTGCCCCATTATTCGGATAATAGATCGCATTAAAGTCCAGGATACCGGATTTCTGTGTTTTTGCTTCTTTCCACGCTACATCGCCATTCATTCCTGAATAGGATTTAGAGAATTTTATCTCTTTTTCGGGAGGATACTCCTTATCGAATCCAGGAGGAGCAACTGTTGGAGAGTGAACAACTGCTTCCGCATCGAAGGGTCCGATGACCATCCAGTTTTTAATAAAACCGGCATCCATCTTAACCATCTCCCACAGATCGTGCATAGGGCCTGGTTCTGATAGTGCAGGCAAGTCGGCACCATCACGAGATTTGCCACCCAGTTTAAATATCTCCATTGCATTATCCCTAAGAATCCTGTTTGCAATATCAATCGCCTCTCTCTCTGTTATATATCCATTAGCCACTTTTTCGATCAGTACCTTAGATACAACCCTTCGAGCCATCACCGAATGAGCATAAACACTCTCCACATGCTGGTAGTCTCCTCCAAAAGCCATGATCTTATTTGCAGGAACTGTTTCAAGCCACTCATGCAGATATCTCTCACTGTAGTAGGGGGATATAATCTGGGTCCAGCACATATCGATAAATACATTTGGGAAGTTCTTTGCCAGCACAGACAGTTCACCTCCATAAGGATAACTGCTGTGAAAAATGCAAAACTCAACATCGGGATACTCATGGAACAGATTGTTGAGATGTGTGGGCTTTGAATTGGTGATAATATTTCCGTTTCCAGCATGCAGTCCGGTATGTAACTGAACCGGAAGATCATGCTTGGCGGCCAGATCAAGTACCCTGTGCATCATATAATCCTGCAAAGGTTTTACACTTTCAAAATCCAATCTGGGTTGAGATCCATCTCTTGAAAGTATTTTAGAAAAAACTTCCTCTGCTTTCTCTTTTGATACATTTTCATACTTGAGTATCCTATTATAGGCAAGACCTGACTTTACACCAACCATTTTATACTCCAATCCAGACTGAAAAGCCTTCTCCAGGGCAAGAACATAATCATCAATGCTTTCTATTTCTACACCATGTGTTTTTCCCAGTCCAATAATCTCTGAAGCCGAGAATACATGAATAAAATCGTCAAAACGTTCCACATGAACATAGAAATTCTTATCAAATTGAACATGACCCACGTCCACAATACTGAGATCTATCCCGGCCTTATCCTTCAGTACATGCTTATACCAACCGGGCTTCATAGAATCATTAATTCTTTTAGAGAGTTCCAGATAAGTGTCGTCATTGATATCCCTAATGCCATAAAGATCATTTGCTGCAATCAGGGGAACCCTTCCATAACCAGTAGCCCGTGTTGCATACCAGAAGGGTTTGAACATCTCCCAGCGGTCTGTAACAGAAAAATTCTTATTGAAAATCATATTGAAAATTGTTGAAGACATCCCTGCAGATTTTAGATCATCACGGATATACACCTTAAAGAGGTGCGTAAAATCAAAGATGGAATCCTGCAATACCGACTCTTCAGTACTCAAATGCTCATGTGTATCAATGAGCCGGATCTCATTCACTGCTTTTTCAATGCGTTCCTCAAATCCGGCATCCGGCAGGACAGTGGTGCGGATCTGTGCATTCAGTTCAGATAGATGAGTAAAACCAATAAGAGTTATTACATAACTCAGCATACTTACTTTCGAAATAATAGTTTTCATATGTAATACATTTTATAATTTGACTGTGTCATACTTAGAATTTAATATTCATCGTTAATATCGTGTTCAAATTTCAGCACCCAGGCATATTTACAGGGTCTGTTACCTGTTTTACCGAGCATCTCCTCTGGAATTTTAACAGAGACACCCCATCTCTTTCCTCTATCCACCCATTGCAAGGGCTTATCCCAACCCAGCATATATACTTCAGTGTCCCATTTGATATTTGCATTTGCACAAATGAAAGTTTCGCTCTTAGGCCAGTCGAAAATGATCGCATAACCATATGTTGAATCTTTGCTGCCTGTGTACCATACCGGTTGTCCAAGTTGGGTATTATCACACAGCGATTCGTATGGCCTTGTGGCATAAATTGCCTCACCATTCAGGCTCAACCAGTTACCCAGTTCACTTAGTAAATCCACCTGAAGTTTCGGGATTTTACCGCTACCCTCCGGATTAACAATAAGGTTCAGATTCCCACCCTTGGCTACAATCCTGACAAGCATTTCAATCAGCTCATTAGCAGTCAAATAGTTTTCCAGGGAATCGGTACGGTTATAGCCATATGATTCGCTCATTGATCGATTCTCTTCCCAGGTATAGTTCGTTTTCTCTACAACTTCATCGGTCTCACTGGTATAAAAATCACCTCCATGCTCACGGGTTCCCTTACCCCAACGATCGTTTGCGGCCACCTCTTTTCTTCCTTCAGCCTGATTATAGAAATAGGCAACTATTTCAGGCGTCTTGTAGTATTCCGCCGGACGCTGCCATTCACCATCGAACCATAGAATATCCGGATCATATTTATCAATAAAGTCTTTGGCCTGTGGAATAATGTATTGATCTAAGAATTTGTAAACAGGAACTTTCCCGGAGACCAGTTTATCATGTATATCAGCTTTGAAATCCGTTATAATTTCACCCTCCATCTCCACAATCCCAGCATTATCGGGTGCCATATCCTTTGACCACAATCGTAATTTAAACTCATTATCCACCAGGACCGGGTACTCATATTCATCCACTGAAAAATAAAAACCATGATAAATACCTGCTTGTTCACAGGCTTCAATCAGCTCCCGGGTTAGATCCCGTCCCGGATTCATATCCACAACATCCCGTTGGGTGAAATCAGAATCCCACAAACAGAAACCATCGTGGTGTTTACTGAAGGGAACCATATATTTTGCTCCTGCCGACCTGACAAGCTGTACCACTTCGGTTGCATCAAACTTTTCGGCATTAAAGAGTCCTATAAAATCATCTCTCTGAAAATTCTCTCCCCAAACCCTGTGATGGTATTCCTTATACGGACCGTTCATGCGATTCAGATACCAGTCAGGATAACGGGCACGACTCCAGCCCTTTTCGCCATATCCGGCAATGGAATACAAGCCCCAGTCAAAAAATATCCCCAGCTTGGCATCCTTGTACCATTCGGGAGTAGCATGACCGGACAATGATTCAAACGAAGCTGAAAAAGGGCCCTGTGAAATAATCCGGTCCATCTCAGCAAGCTCCTGACCGGCTCTTTTCACATGTTTTTTTGTGAATTTTTTTAGCTGAGTTGTTGAGTATTCATACTCGTATGGTTTATACTGATCAGCCTGGCTATCCTGGCCATGTAACATGAGTATTGCCACGCTAAGGAAACATATGATAAAAAGTTGCTTCATTATTTAAGGTTTAAGGATCAAAATCAACACCTATCAATCCGAGAATGAATACTCACGTTCCAAATCTTTCTCTTGCAGCCAGTACAACACTCTCTGTCTGTCCTGTTCCCACACGGGTTATACCCATCTCCTTTACCCTTATAAAAGCGTCCAGTGTTCTGATACCTCCGGCTGCTTTCACTTGTACTTCCGGTGCCGAATGTTTACGCATCAATTGCAGCACATGATCAGTTGCGCCTTCATAGGAGTACTTTTCATCTTCTCCTTTTACAAAATTGTATCCTGTAGAAGTCTTCACAAAGTCGGCCTTTACCTTGCTGCAAACCTCACAGAGTTTTATGATGTGCTTATCCTCTATAAGGTCCACAGCAAAAATCACTTTTACAATGGCACCATTTTCATGGCACAGCGCTGTAATGGCACCATAAGTAACAAATCTATAACTATAGGAAGATTGCTGGTTTGCTAACAGTATTAATTGTCTTTGTTAGCGTATCAACACCGTTGCAAAAAAGAGAATCCAACAGATCACTGCCATATATAGTAAATACACCTAAAGAGATCAGGTGTCAGGGGCCAAAACCAATGATGAATTCAGAAGTTATTCTAAGAATCGATACAGAGAGCCGCTGCCCCAAGTATGGCTACATGTTCTGTTTCAGAAAAGATCACCCTGAAATTTTTCAGGGTGGATGGGAAGGGCGTTTCAGAAATCGATTTCCACATGAACGCTTCGAAATGATCTTTTGCCTTGGCCAATGAACCGCCAATAATAACCATTCGCGGATCAACGGCCATCTGGATGGTTTTTATACCATTGCCCAGGTGCATTCCGAATTGATGATAGGCCTCAATGGCCCATTTTTCTTCTTTTGAAGCTTCAAGGGCTACCTCCTCCCCATTTTTACCAAACGTGCGTCCAAAGAACATTCCACTACAATAGTTCTCATAGATTCCATCCAGGTATGGAATATTTCCAAACTCACCGGAACAGCGATTGGCATCGGGGATGAGTGTTCCATTTTTAATAATCCCTGCACCCATTCCTGTTCCCAGGGTAATGCCCACAAAATCTTTTTCACCAGAATGGGCTCCAAAACGATACTCTCCCAATGCAAAACAATTTGAATCATTGTCCAGTTGCACAGGCACTTCAAACTCCTGTTCAAGAATACGTTTAAGGGGTACCTCTTTCCATGAGGGTATATTATGTACATCATACACAATCCCCCGCTCCTTATCCACCAATCCGGGCACCCCGATTCCTATGCCGGCCACATCATTATCCATTAGTTTTCTGATCATACCTGTAATTAACCCTACAGTCTCTTCCGGATCTTCTGATTCCGACGGGACCTGCTGGTATAGCAGTTCTTTGAGCGCTCCGCCATGGATATTTCCGGCAGCCACTTTGGTGCCCCCCAGATCTATACCTATCAACGCCTCACCTTTTGCAGTTGCCATCGCTTTTTCAGGATTTTTTTCAACTTCAGTGTTTTATTGTTAATGAGTGGTTTTGCCCAAAAACCAATACTCAGGATATAGGCCATAGGTAATAGTAGAAATATCATACCCACCCTGAGGGTAGAAATATCGCTGATGAATCCGACCAATAGCTGAACAACGGCACCACCCATAATACCGGTCATTAAAATACCCGCAAATGAGCCGTGATGGCTTTTTACAGAATTCAGAGCCAGGGAGATAATAATGGGATACATCACTGAAAGGAAAAATCCGGAAATTGGAAATGCATACAATGATACACTTGCAGGACCAAACAAAGCCACTAACAGGCTGATCATGGCCAGTATGGTAAAACCGCGCAACACTACCTTGCTGTCAAATATCTTCAAAAGAAGCAGCCCCAGAATACCTCCAATGGTCATTAATCCCCAAAAATAGGCAACTGCACTGGCACCTACAGTTTGGTTATCGAAACCATGGCTTGTCAGAAGGTATTTCGACATCCAGTATGAGATACCCTGCTCAGTACCCACATAAGCAAAAATACCCAGGAAGAACAGGATCACATACCTGTTTTTGAAGAGTGTGAAATAACTCTCTTTGGTGCCTACTTTCTCATCTTCTTTAAGTTCAACCTTCGGAAACTTTGTAATAAACATGACAACAATCATCAGCAATGCCATAACGGCAAATACCCAGTAAACAGATACCCAGGACATTGATTGTGGCACCAATGATGAAAACAGTTCTATCAGGGGTTTATTAAAAGCACCCTTATCGATGTTTACCACAAGGTAAGAGTACATCAGAGGGCTGATAAAAGATGCTGCTCCAAAAATCAATTGGGCCATAACAGAAGTAAATGCATAGTTCTCCTCACCGCCCGACACACGTAACAATGGATTGATAATAACCTGTAACATGGCCATTCCTGATCCAATGGTAAACAGTGAAATCATGAATACCGTGAAGGTCGGTGAGCTGGCAAATCCCAAAGCACCCGCAAGGGCCAGCGAAAATGCCAGTACCAGCATCCTCTTTTCACCGAATTTCTCTAAAAGAAACCCCGATGGAATCGACATAACCCCGTAAGCAATAAAAAATGCAAAAGGTAAAAACCCGGCCATGGTTTCGGTGAGACCGAAACTTTCGGAAACACTCTGGTTCAATGCCCCCAGAATGTTTGTAAAAAATGAAATGACAAAAAAGGTAAGCAGTATTAATCCAACGATGTAGTAGTTGCGTTTCATGTCTAAATGAATTTCTAAAATTCCACTTCTGTTGATTGTTCCCTGATATAAGAATACTCTTCTTTTATGGGCATTAAGATAACAAATTTTATATCCTGAGAGATTGACTTGGTCGCAGATCCCTTATTAACTCTTCTGGTTTACCCCTTCCCCGACCTGGGGTGAAAACTGATAATGGCCTCCCTCAGGTACTCCCTGTCCAGGTGGGTATAGATCTCGGTTGTGATGATCGATTCGTGGCCCAGCATCTCCTGGACAGCCCTGAGGTCAGCCCCGCCCTCCACCAGGTGTGTGGCAAAGGAGTGTCTGAACGTGTGAGGGCTAACCCTCTTTTTTATGCCGGCCCTCTTTGTCAGCTCTTTAATGATCGTGAAAATCATAACCCGTGTCAGCATACGGCCGCGACGGTTCAGAAAGAGGATATCTTCACTACCCGGCTGGATCACCAGTGAATTTCTGTCAGGTAAGTAGAAGTCTATCTCTCTCAGAGCACGCCCACTCACAGGAACCAGCCGCTCCTTGTCCCCCTTCCCGATGATCCGAATAAATCCTTCCGCCCTGAAAATGTTCGAAATGCGGAGTCCCACCAGTTCACTCACCCGGAGTCCGCAACTATACAATACCTCAAGCATGGCTTTGTTACGCCGACCTTCCGGTTTGCTCAGATCGATGGCCGACAGTATGAGATCAATCTCATTCACCGAAAGTACTTCCGGCAGTTTTCTGCCCAGTTTTGGGCCTTCAAGTAGTGCTGTAGGATCTTTTTCTACTGCGTCCTCCAGTAGCAGGTACCGATAAAAGGCCTTCAGTCCGGAAAGGATCCGGGCCTGACTCCTGGCCGATAGCCCTAATTCACTGATCCATACCAGAAAATCAAAGAGCTGATCATGATCCAGCTCATCTGGTCCACCTTCCAACTGCTGCATCTCCATATACTGCATCAGTTTCCGGATATCGGATATGTATGCAACAATGGAATTGGGAGACAATCCCCTTTCCAGTTTCAGGAATCCTTCAAAATCTTTCAGTGCGTTCCGCCATTCCATTAGAAAGTAAATCGCTCAATCATCAACACCAGAGATACCCCCAGTCCGGCACCCGACATCAGTACATGCCACTCCCGCCTGGGATAGTGCAAAAGATCCACCACCACTTTGGTGAGTAGCATAATTACAGCCACGATCAGGATCTGACCCGCTTCAATCCCAACATTGAAAGAAAATAGTGGAAGTACAAGACCCTTTTCACTTCCCAGCAGACTCCTCAGGTAATTGGAAAAACCGAGCCCGTGGATCAAACCGAAAAAAAGTGCCGCTGAATACTTCAGGTAGTGAAGTGTGGAGGTAACCTTTTGTTTCCTGGTTAGCACATTGGCCAGGGCCGTTACAAAAATGGTGAGTGGGATCAGGAATTCGATCAGATCGCCATCCACCCGGACCAGGTCCAGGGTAGCCAGAGCGAGGGTAAGGGAGTGACCGATGGTAAAAGCAGTGACCAGGATCAATACCCGTTTCCACTCCTTCAGACTGTATACGGCACAGAGGGTCAGGATAAAAAGAATATGATCGTATCCCTTCAGATCGGCGATATGCTGGAGGCCCAGCTTGAAATAGAGTTCAAATAGAGACATAGGGTGCTAATGCATTAGAAGTTTGTGTAATTTTGGAGCCATGAAACTGATCAGTATGCTCATATTCATGTTCCTGTTGCCGGCATGGTCCCTTGCCCATCCGCTTCATCTTTCCATTACGAATATAACATATGAAAATGGAAAGCTAAAGATTAGCATGAAAACATTCAGAGATGATTGGGAGACTGCCTATTTTCATTATCACAGCAAATTGATTGATTTTACGGATCGAGAGCAAAGAGAGATTCAATGGTTCGATGATTACCTGAATGATCGGTTCAAACTGTCTCGTCATAAAGGCGGTCCCGGACTCTCCATTGAGATTGACACAGTAATGCTGGACGAAGATACCATGATCATTGAGATGCAATCTACCATCCGGACAAAACCAAATTCTTTGTACATTTACAACGCTTTACTCACAGATATTTATCCCGATCAAACAAATCTTGTAATATTTGGTTTTAAAAAAAAGGAAACTGGTATAAAATTTGATATGAAAAAGCATGATGCTGAAGTGGTGTTAAAATGACTGGATGAAGAGATTGTGGCTGCCCATATTATTCCTGGTGTACTTGGTTTCACCTCTATATGCTACCCATAACAGGGCGGGTGAAATTACATTGACACAAATCGATGAGCTTACTTACGAGATTACCATCACCACCTTTACTTTTACGCTGAGTCAGGCCGATCGCAACGAGCTTGAAGTACAATGGGGCGATAACACCTTCTCTTATGCCCCACGGATCTCCATCACCAAGCTTCCCAATTACTACCAGAAGAATGTTTATATCACCCAACATACTTTTCCCGGACCGGGTGTGTATGTTATCGTTGTTCAGGACCCCAACCGAAACGATGGTGTAAAGAACATTCCCAACTCGGTGAATGTGGTCTTCTCCATAAAAACGACCATCCTCATTAATCCTTTGTTGGGAAACAACTCCTCACCCATTTTGCTAAATCCTCCCATAGACAGGGCAGCATACGGCCAGATTTTCATTCACAATCCGGCGGCCTATGATCCTGATGGTGACAGCATCTCTTATAAACTGACCGTATGTACCGAACAGGATGGCAGGCCCATCGATGGGTATACCCTGCCACCTGCCAGTGACACGCTCTTTATAAATGCCTATACCGGGGACCTGACCTGGATCACTCCTGCGGATACCGGAATCTTTAACATTGCCATTGATATAGAGGAGTGGCGTAGCGGGGTAAAGATCGGCAATATCGTGAGGGACATGCAAATCGATGTATTCAATACCGACAACCACCCCCCGGTGCAGAACGAACCCGGGAATTACTGCATTCAGGCAGGAAATCTGCTTTCTATCGATATGATCGCCACAGATGAGGATAGTGATTCTATCCAGCAATGGGCCACAGGCGGGCCATTCGTGGTGGAACAGAATCCGGCTACCTATGTAGTGGATAAGGCTTCTGCTACCATAGGTTACAGCAGGGCCAGGTTTGAATGGCATACCGATTGCTCCCATGTCAGGAAGCAATATTACACAGTCGTCTTTAAAGCGGAAGACAGCCACCCGGAAACCCCCCTGGTGGATATACGCAATATGAACATCAGGGTCCTGGGCCCGGCCCCGGGGATGCCTATGCTGATTCCGGGAAGCAATTCAGTCACTGTGACCTGGCCGGCTGATACATGTTTGCCTGTCACAGATTATCAAATATTCAGGAAAACAGGACCGGCAGGATATGTTCCTGACACCTGCACAGGTGGGGTACCCACCGAGACCGGGTATGAATTCATTGGCAGCACCAAAGAGAGGTTGGATACCATCTTTGTGGATGATAACAATGGAAACGGTCTGGAACAGGGGAACGAGTATTGCTACATGATTGTTTCGGTATATCCCGATGGCGCTTTAAGCTACCCATCACCGGAGAATTGCACCCCCCTTGTGGAAGGATCACCCTCCCTCCTGGAAGTGAGTGTGGTGGATCATACATCAAGTGGAACCATCCGCCTGGCCTGGGCCCGTCCCTCAAAGCTGGACACGATTCCGGCCACCGGTCCATACGAATACATCATATACCGCTCAGATGACCTGCTGGGACAGTCCTTGGTGCAAGTAGGATCTTTCAAAACTTCCGACCTGAACGATACTATTTGGCTGGATGAAAATGTGAATACGGAAATGTTTCCATGGTCATACGGCGTAGAACTTTACAACGATGCTCCCGGGAACAGGTTCCTCATTGGCATGCCCGAAGCTGCCTCTTCACTCTATCCTGATCTGGTTGGTGAGGACAACCACATTGTGGTCCGGATGCGGAAAAACGTACCATGGATCAATTATGATCATACTGTTTATCGCCTCAACCAGAGCAGCGGGGAGTATGATTCCATCGGATTCACCACCGATGAAACCTTCATAGATGAAGGGCTTTCCAATGGGGTTGAGTACTGTTACAGGGTCACCAGTACGGGTTGGAGACTCCTGGATGGAAAGCTTTATGAAAATGTAAACTACAGCCACACCAATTGCACCATGCCGGTGGATACCATACCACCCTGTCCCCCTGATCTTAACGGATATTCGGTGTGCGACAGTGGATATAACCATGTTTCGTGGAGTTATGAGGAGGATATTCCCTGTGCCGCGGATGTGGTAGGTTATATTCTCTATTACAGCCCCACCATTGAGCTTCCCATGGTTCCCATTGCCGAGTTCAACAGCAGAAACGATACTGTGTATGACCATTACGCGGAAAATTCCCTGACCGGTTGTTATTTCGTTACTGCCATCGATTCATTTGATAACGAATCTGTCCCTTCTGTAAGGCTCTGTCTGGACGAATGCTCCAACTATGTCCTTCCCAACGTCTTCTCCCCAAACGGTGACGGGATCAATGATATTTACCGTCCACTGCGAACCTCTTATATAGAAAGAGTGGACATGACTATATTCAACCGGTGGGGTTTGCAGGTATTCGAAACTGAAGATCCGGATATCAACTGGGACGGAAAGATCACAGGCACAGATAAATTGGTTGCGCCCGGAGTCTACTATTATATATGCGATGTATATGAATACCGTTTGACGGGACTGGAGGCATATGTCCTCACAGGTTTTATTTATGTTTATTCGGGTAGCGATAATGATGTGTTTATTGAAACCAAATAATTGTGTTATGCGAAAACAGGGACTTCTGGCAACTTTTCTGTTTGTTTCAGTGCTGGGTTTCGGTCAGGTTGACCCCTATCTGGCAGGTCGGGCCTGCATGAACCAGAAGTTGTATGATTCAGCTGTTTTTCATCTGGAGAAGGCGCTGGACCAGAATCCTGGTGAAACAGAGATCCTCCTTCACCTTGGCCTTTCATATTATGAACTGAAGAATTATCCTGCCGCCAGGGATGCATTTTATGAAACTGAAAAACGCCGAAATGGTATGGGCAGTTTTTACCTTGCCAAAACAGAAGTGAAATTGAACCATCCAGAGTTGGCCCTGAAATACTTAAGAGTACATCTTTCGTCGCGTTACAAACAGGCCGAACACATCATCCTGCTGGATGAAGAACTCTCCACACTTGAGGGATCGCCAGGATGGCAACAGCTCTGGAATGAAAAAAAGTGGTATGGCAGCGGGGACAAGGAGTTTCAGGAGGCCATATTCCTTAATGATAACGGCGATCACCTGGGAGCCATCAACCTGCTGAACAAACTGGAGAAGCAAGGGTATAAACGCAGCATTGTTCAAGCTGAAAAAGCTGCCATTTACACAGAACTGGGTAATGCCAAAGCAGCCCGTTCTGAGCTCAGGTCGGCCGTTAAAAGTGATGTCAGAAACCTGGATGCTGTCCAGAAACTCGCCCGCTATCAGCTGGAAGACGGCGCTTCTGAAGAAGCTGCCATTGCACTAAGCAGGGTGATCAGGCAGGATCCGGCCAGGTTTGACGCTTATATTCAGCGTGCAGAGGTTCGCAGCCATGAGGAGGACCTGTCGGGAGCCATAGAAGATATGGAGCTTTACCTTACCTATTTTCCTGCAGAGGATGAGGCCATTTATAGAAAAGGATTGATCCTGTTTGAACATGGAAAATATCTGGATGCTATTCAATCTTTTAATCATGCTCTGGCACTTGACACGGGAAAGCCGGAGTACTATTTCGCCAGGGGAATGACTTACGCTTCCACCGGTACAAACAGGTATGCTGACAAAGATATGTCCATGGCTCTGGATCTTGATCCCTTAAACGGAGAGATCTGGTACGAGAAAGGCAAACTTTCAGAAAAGCTGGGGAACAGAAGGGGGGCTTGCCATTGCTATCAGAAAGCATTTCAGTATGGCATTTTTAAGGCCGGTGAATTCCTCGACAGCAATTGTAACTAAAAAATGAAGTGGCTGAAAAGAAAATACAAAATACAAGCAACAATACGAGTAACAAGCTCAAAAACCAAATTCAGTCGCTCCGGTCAGGGAACCGGTCTGCCATATTAAGCACCCTGAAGGAGTTAAGGAGCGGCGGCAATGTCTCCATCCTTCCCGATCTGTTTGAACTGTTGCTGGACCAGGAGGATGAGCAGATCATCAGTTCCATCAGCTCCTTGCTGAGCGATTTGAAGGATAAGGATGCTGTACCTGCTCTGGCAAAGGCCATTGATAATCCGGAGAATTCAAAGATCTTAACGATCCTGGTGTCAGCCTGCTGGCAAAACGGACTCTCTTACGGAAAACAGATCGATACCTTTGTTAAGGTAGTCATCACTGGCGAATATGAAGCAGCTATCGAAGCTTTTACGGTGATTGAGGAGGCGGTCGGAGATCTTGAACAGGTTGAGAGAGATCAGATTATAACAAATCTTAAATCGCGTATCAAGGAGGTTGATGAACAGAAAAAACTGTTGCTAAGTGAACTGATAAAAGTGGTTGCCAATTACTGATGCTATCAGTGCATCTTGGAAAAATACTTGATAAATTGTGCCCTTTCATAAACTGATGGATCATCCAGGCTGCTATAATTCATTTTTCCTCTGAAATCACCCAGGGTCTCATACTGATGCTTCTCCATCCATCTCTTCATCTCAGCAATCATATCCCGGATGTAATCAATGCCATTGCGATAGAGGACAGAGCAAACCTGGACCGCAGTTGCACCTGCCAGTATCTGTTTTACCACAGCCAGACCACTGTGTACACCGGTGGATGCTGCCAGGTCAATCTGTTCAACCTGTGAAGATACAATACCGATCCATCGGAGGGAATTCCTTAGATCGGCCGGTGAACTGAGTACTTCCGATGATCCGAAACTCAGGTCGGTTGTATCGATATCCGGGGCATAAAAACGGTTGAAAAGTACCACTGCGGCTGCACCACGGTGATAGAGCTGGTTCACCATCCAGGTGACATTGGAGAATCCATTGCCAAGTTTCACGATCACAGGAAGGGAAGTCTTCTTCTGCACGCTTGAAACCAGGTCGAGGTACACCTTCTCATATTCCCTTGGATCTTTGTCCTTATTGATAGGCAGAAAATAGATATTTAACTCCAGTGCATCGGCACCAGCGCTCTCAATTTTTCCTGCAAAGTCGATCCACTCGGCAGCACTCACACAGTTGATACTCGCTATGACCGGAATACTCACCAGATCCTTCGCTCCCCTGATGATGGAGAGGTAGCTTTCCAATGAGTTCTCCCGTGCATAGGTCCTGAGGTAGTCTTCTGCTTCGGGATAATCACTTCCGGCCGACAGGTTGCTCACCTCATGCATTATCTGCTCTTCAAAGAGAGATTTCATCACCACTGCTCCTGCTCCTGCGTGGGCAATTTTCTTAATACGCTCAATGGAATTGGTAAGGCCACTGCTACTAACGATAACCGGACTCTTCAAGGTCATGCCGGCATAGGTGGTGGATAGGTCAATCATATGGGTAGATTTTCAATAATTCCTGGATCCAAATATGAGGCTTCCGATGCGTACCATGGTACTCCCCTCTTCTACGGCCAGCTGATAATCCCCGGACATTCCGAAGGAGAGCTGATCGAACTGCTTCCTGCTGGAAAAAACAGTAGCCTTCAACTCCTCAAATATACGTTTTAGCTGGCGAAACTCCTCCCTGATCTGGGCTGAATTTTCGGTATAGCTGGCCATGCCCATGACACCCCTGATCCTGATATTCTCCAGTTCCCCGTAAGATTCTGAATGAACCATTTGGAGCACTTCGTCCCCGGATAGCCCGAATTTTGTATCCTCCCGTGCAATATGTACCTGCAGCAGACAATCAATGACACGTTCATTCTTTAATGCCTCCCTGTTGATCACCTTTAAAAGTTTCAGGCTATCCACTCCATGGATCATGTGGACAAATGAGGTGAGGTATTTAACCTTATTGGATTGCAAATGCCCGATCATATGCCATCTGATATCATTGGGCAATCGTTCCTGCTTGGCCGCCAGGTCCTGGACTTTATTCTCACCGAAGTCACGGTGGCCTGCATGGTAAGCTTCCATGATCATTTCATCCGGTTTTGTCTTGGAGACGGCCACCAGCGTTACATGGTCAGGTATCTGCTTCGTCAGCTTTTGAAGATTCTCAACAATTCCCATACCCGAAGATAACACTTATTTCAGGGAATGTATGACCAGGCCGCTGCGTAATTTGGGTTCAAACCAGGTGGTTTTGGGTGGCATGATCATCCCGTTATCGGCAATATCCATGAGTTGTTTCATGGTTACCGGGTAAAGGGCAAATGCAACGGCCATCTCACCACTATCAACCCGCCTTGTCAACTCCTCCAGGCCACGGATCCCACCAACGAAATCAATGCGTCTGGACTTTCTCAAATCGGTTATATTCAGCAATGGACCCAATACCTGTTCCGAGAGGAGAGTTACATCGAGACAACCAATGGGGTCCTCATCATTAAAGGTGCCTGGTCGGGCCGTTAAGGAGTACCATTTCCCTTCCAGGTAGAGGCCGAAATTGTGCAACTCATCGGGCTTGTAAATTTCGGTCCCCTTCTCCTTCACAATAAATCCTTCTCCCAACTCCTCCAGGAACTCTTCCGGACTCATTCCATTCAAATCTTTAACCACCCTGTTGTAGTCGATAATGGTCAACTGGGAAGCCGGAAAATGAACGGCAAGGAAGTAATTATACTCTTCATCGCCCCTGTGCCCGGGGTTCTGCCTCTTTCGTTCCTGACCCACCAGAGCAGCTGCAGCTGTACGGTGATGACCATCAGCCACATACGTAAACTGGATCTCCCGATCAAAGATCTCAATGATCCGGTTGATATCCTTGCTGCCGGTCACCAGCCAGAAATGGTGCCCAACACCATCCTCAGTGGTAAAATCATATTCAGCCTCTCCGGAAACCACATCCGCTACAATAGAATCCAATTCAGGGTGGTCGGGGTAGGCGAAAAATACCGGCTCCGCATTGAAGTTGGTTACACGAATGTGATTCATCCTGTCCTCCTCTTTGTCAGGCCTGGTCAACTCATGTTTTTTGATCACATCATTCAGGTAGTCATCAACCGCAGCACATCCTACAATTCCGTATTGTCTCTTTCCGAACATGGTTTGTCCGTACACATAAAGCAATTCTGTTTGATCCTGCTTAAAATAGCCTTCATCAATAAGCTTTTCAAGGTTTTCCTTGCCCTTGATATATACCTCGTCCGAATGGAGATCTCTGTTTTCGGGAAGGTCCACTTCAGGTTTGACCACATGAAGGAAGGACCACTGATTGCCGCTGACCTCATCCCGGGCCTCCTTGGAATTCAATACATCATAGGGTCTTGAAGCCACCTCACTCACATTCTCTTTTCCGGGTCTGAATCCCTTGAATGCATGTAACTTTGCCATGGACTAGTTGACTTTAAAAGTGGTATCCCCCTGCTCAAGAAAACCAACAATTTGACGTGCGGCTGCCACACCTGCATTCAGGTTGGCTTCAGCGGTCTGGGCCCCCATTTTCTTGGGCGTAAAGAATACCCTCTCTTTAAACTGTACCTCCAGGTCATCTTTGCATGCTGGTGCAATATCTGACAGGTATCTGAAATCGCTACGTTCCTTGAACATTTTTACCAATCCTGCTTCATCGATCACCTCTTTTCGGGCTGTATTAATCAGTGTGGCTCCTTCTGGCATCATGTTGAGCAGATCAAAATTAACGGATCCTTTCGTCTCATCATTGGCTGGAATGTGCAGGGAAATGTATTCACATTTGCTATAAAGGCCTTGAACGCTCTCCTCACAAACCACACCATCATTCTTGATGATCACTGAATCAACAAAGGGGTCATATGCATATACCTTCATCCCAAATCCTTTGGCAACCATACCCACAATCCTTCCCACTGCACCGTAGGCATGGATTCCCAGTTTCTTGCCCCTCAGCTCGCTACCGGCAGCCGGAGTGAACCGGTTCCGGTTCATAAATACCATCATCCCCAGCGCAAGCTCTGCAACAGCGTTGGAATTTTGTCCGGGTGTATTCATCACTACCACACCATGTTCTGTGGCTGCTTCCAGGTCCACATTGTCATAACCCGCGCCGGCCCTGACAACAATTTTCAGGTTTTTAGCCGCCTCAAGTACCTCCCTGTCCACATTATCACTGCGGATGATCAGGGCATCAGCATCGGCCACGGCACCAATCAGGTCAGACTGATCAGGGTATTTTGACAGAACCTCTACCTCATATCCTGCTTTCTTGAAAACGCCCTTCACCTCTTCCACTGCTTCAGCAGAAAAGGGCTTTACTGTTGCTATTAAAACTTTAGCCATTGTATTCTGAATATTTAAATGGATTACAAACTTTTTTCAAAATCTTGCATAGCACCGATAAGTGCTTCTACTGAAGAGCGGGGCATGGCATTGTATATGGAAGCCCTGAATCCGCCCACCGACCTGTGCCCTTTGATTCCGGACATTCCCCGGCTGGTGGCAAAGGTCAGAAAATCTGCCTCCCTCTCCTTGTACGCCTCTTTCATCACGAACGTGACATTCATGATGGACCGATCATCCACATTATTGATGTTTGAGGTAAACAGGGGGTTTCTTTCAATCTCATCATATAGAATGGAAGCCTTTTCCACATTAAACTTGTGCATGGCTGCCACCCCTCCCTGCTCTTTGTACCAGCGTAGTGTGTGCATGGCCGCATAAATGGCCACGCAAGGAGGTGTATTGAACATGGATCCTTTATCAATATGGGTCCTGTAATCCAGCATGGTGGGGATATCCCTCTCCATATTCCCCAGTACATCATCCCTGACAATCACAAATGTAACACCCGCCGGAGCCAGGTTTTTCTGCGCTCCACCATAGATCAGTGCATATTTAGAGACATCAATGGGCCGGCTGAAGATATCGGATGACATATCGGCTACCAGGTTCATCGGCGTATCCATATCCTCTTTAATCTCGGTACCATATATGGTATTGTTGGTGGTGATATGGAAATAATCGGCATCCCCTGGGATGGAATAATCCCTGGGGATGTAGGAATAAGTGGTGGCCTTTGAGGATGCAACCACATCTACCTCTCCAAACAACTTCGCTTCCTTTACAGCCTTGTTGGCCCATGAACCTGTATCCAGGTAGGCAGCTTTGGTTTTCAGCAGGTTATACGGTACCATACAAAACTGCATACTGGCTCCTCCCTGGAGCAACAGCACACTGTAACCTGAAGGGATGTCAAGCAACTCCACAAACAATTGCACGGTTTCATCCATGATGGCCACAAATTCTTTGCTTCGGTGGGAGATCTCCATGACCGAAAGCCCTGTATTATCCAGGTCCAGAATGCCTTCTGCAGTGTGTTTAATGGTGTAGGGCGAAAGGATTGATGGGCCCGCAGCAAAATTGTGTTTTTTCATTCGTTCTAAATTTTGTTGTGAAAGAATCAGGTATTGTTATTTCAATAACAGATAAAATTACATTTAATACAATTGCGAACCAAGTAATGTGAATAACTTCCAAATAATAGTTATTTAATACTTTTTACTTCGTATTTATAAGTGGAATCAGCAATTTCTCCTTTAGAACCGGGATCAGTTCTGTCCGGTCAAATTCGTGACAATAGCCGATCACATCATCCAGCCTGTTTTTCTTTAAGCGGTGCCGTTGGGCTACTTTCTCAATGTATCCCAACATATCTGCCTTTGCAGCATCATACAGGTCCATGGCGCCCAGGGTGGCATCACAGATGGTATAGAAACGATCATCTGCCAGAACCATCTCAGCCAGAGCACCTGCAAAAAGGGTATCCTCCAGATTAAACTTGTTTTTCCAGCCGGCACAAAGTACAAGCAGATCTCTCCCCTCCTTCATGATATGTTTTGCCAGGGCAGAGATATTCAGATAGGCTCCAATTAACACCTGATGGCCACTGGATGCGAGCTGGATGGCATTGGTCCCATTGGTGGTACTATAAACGATCTGGTTCCCATCTACCCGTTCAGGAGTAAAATTATAGGGTGAGTTTCCAAAATCGGCAAAATCCCTGACGATCCCGTCCCTCTCGGCTGCCACCATATATCCCTTCTCCTTGTAAGCTTTTGCTTCCTCCAGTGTACCCACTGGAATGATCTGTTCCACTCCATTCATAAAGGCCGTGACAATGGCTGAACTGGCCCTGAGGATATCGGTGACCACCACAATGGCATCATGGTTCTCGTAATAGGGGAAGAGGGCCGGTGAATAACATACCTCGATCTTCTGCTGTTTCATGCTTACTTAAGTTTGACCGGCAATTTGTAAAAGGGTGGCTTCACCACCGTTGCGGAGATATGCTTGTTCCTGATCCCTATGCGGATCTCGGACCCTTTGGTGGCATGTTGCACATCCACATAACCCATACCAATGCCTTTGTTCAGCATGGGCGACATGGTTCCGGAAGTAACTTCACCAATGATATTTCCGTCCAGATCAAGAATGGGATAGTGTTGTCTGGGAATTCCGCGTTCCATAAGTTCGAAAGCTACCAATCGCTTCTTAATACCATTGGATTTTTGCTGCTCCAGTGAGGTGCGATTAATAAAGTTATTTCCCTCTGTAAATTTCGTGATCCAGCCCAGTCCCGCTTCAATGGGAGAGGTGTTTTCATCGATATCATTTCCGTAGAGACAAAATCCCATTTCCAGCCTCAGCGTATCCCTGGCAGCCAGTCCGGCGGGCTCCAGCCCCATCTCTTTTCCAGCTTTAAAAAGACTTTCCCAGACCTGATTGCCATCTTCGTTGTACATGTAGAGTTCAAATCCACCTGCACCTGTATACCCGGAATTACTAATGATCACCTCCTTCACCCCTGCCAGTTCACCTGTGACAAAATTATAATAGGGGATGTCCGACAGGTCAATGGGTGTTAATTTCTGAAGCAAGGCCCTGGCATTGGGACCCTGAACTGCCAGTTGTGAGATCTGGTCGGAAGCATTTTCAACTTCGGCACCCATCTGATTTTGCTCAAGGATCCAGTTATAATCCTTCTCAACATTGGAGGCATTGACTACCAGGAGGCACTTATCTTTTTCGTAACAGTAAACCAGCAGATCATCTACAATCCCTCCCTGATGGTTGGGGAAGCAGGTATACTGTATTTTCCCTGGTTCAAGCAACCTTATATCATTGGAGGTAAGCTTCTGGATCAGGTCAATCGATGCCGGACCCTTGATCCAGATTTCGCCCATATGGGATACATCAAAAACACCTACATTTTCCCTCACATTGATATGTTCCTGTCTGACTCCGGCATACTCCACCGGCATTTCAAAACTTGCAAAAGGGACCATTTTTCCACCCAGTTCATGGTGATATTTGTTGAAGGCCGTTTTTTTCACGATAAAAGAGATTAGAACTTGTACGGAACTATCCGACAAATGTAATACTTTCCAGCAGGAAAGAGATTGTTAAAAAACAGGGTTCTACTTGGAGAGAACTTTAAACTCCACACGCCGGTTCTGTTCCCTTCCTTCACGGGTGTTATTCGGTGAAACAGGCTGGGTATCGGCATACCCTTCAAACACCAGCATCTCCTCTGAAATACCTCCACTCACAAGGTAATCTACCACTGATTTGGCCCTGTCTCTGGAGAGCCTTTGGTTGATGCGAAGAGAGCCCGTATTATCGGTGTGCCCTGAAATCTCAATTTTCATGGTGGGGTTGTTCTCCATAAATCTGAATACCTGGTCCAGGGCATCAAACGACTCAGGCTGCAGTACTGCCTTTCCAGTTTCAAAATAAATATTATCAAGTACCACTTTGGTTCCAACCTCTACCTTTTTCAGGAAGAAGTCGCGGTGCAATTGTTCATCATTGGTCTCTGAGGTCAGATCCAGAATATCCAGAAAATAGAGGTATCCTGCAGCATTGATCTCCACACCATAGATCTTCGGCTCGGGCAACCTGGCAGTGTAAGTACCTGACGTATCGGAGATCACAAAAGCATCTCTTTCACCGGTGTAAGGATCAATAAAAGTCATTTTGGCCACCACGGGAGTCACCTCCCCAATGGTATCCAGCACTCGTCCGGTCATGACAAACATAGTATCCAGTTCCATGAGCCGGGGAGGTGTAAGAAAACCTGTCATAACCGGATCCGGTCCAGCCACCAGCTGATCCCTGGTCCTGAAAATCAACTCCTTCTCCGAGCCGAGAAATATAACTTTGTAGATATCTTTGGCCCCTACTCCACCCTCCCGTATGGCTGAATAATATCCGTATGTCCCAGCCGCATCCGTAATATAAAACAGTTCATCATCGGGTGTATTGATGGGGTAACCCAAATTTTCGGGGGTCGACCATGCCCCGTTGTCCTGCCGCTCCGATCGAAAAATGTCATATCCTCCCATGCTGTTGTGGCCCTGTGAAGCAAAATAGAGGTGCCGGCCATTTCCTGAAATAAAAATTCCCTCCTCATCGAACTCTGTATTGATCAGACTACTTAAGTTTTGTGGCTTGGCCCATTTTCCCTTGCTGTCCAACCTTGATACCAGTATATCTTTGCCTCCCCTGCTCAGTTTTTCATTTTTCGATACATAAAAGAGCTCCTGTCCATCAGGCGACAGGCAGGCTGAGGTCTCACCATCCCTGCTGGAAAGTTTTCCACTCAAACTTTTCGGTCTGGTCCATTTTCCTTTTTCCGGATTATACGAAGAAACCCGAATGTCTCCCCCACCGATATTTCCCCGGTACAGGAACATGCGGTTGCCATCGGAACCAATACCCACCAGTGCATCATTATATTTGGAATTGAAAGGCTTATTCAGCAAGAGTGCCTTCCCAAATATCTTTCCAGTTGCAGGGGACCTGAAGATATCTTCATTGAACTTGTTGTCGATGGGATTCCGTTTGGATCTTTCTACCGGGCGACGGGAAGTGAAAAACAGGGCACTGTCACCATAAGCAAAAATGGGATTGTAATCATCATACTTCGAATTCACATTTTCGCCCAGGTTCTGGATAATGACCCTTACAGGATCCTGGGACAGTGACCTTCCGTGCTGACATTCTGTTAAGCGTTTTGCCAGCACACTGGAATATTCAACTTTCTTATCGGGCTCCAGTATCTCCATGTATGCGTTGTAATGCTCCATGGCCAGGTCAAACTCAAGGACCAATTGGAATGACTGGCCCAGCATCAGGTGAATATCTGTGCTCACTTCAGGATTCAACTGGAATGCCTTATGAAGGTAATTGATGGCCTCGTATTTGTTATCCGTATAGAGGTAGCACACCCCCAGTTTATAATTGAGTTCGGCATTTTCAGGATTGTACTGATGTGCAAAAAGATAAAAATCCCTGGCCAGGTCAAAGGTACCTGCACCCTCCTCGAAATATTTATTACCTTCTTTGACACTTTTCCAGGCCTCTTTGAATCCTATTTCAATACCAGTCTTAAAATGCTTTTTAGCAATCTTAATATCCTCCTGTGACCAGAGAAAACTGTGTACAAAAAATAAAAATAGACCTGTATTAAACCATTTCAATGCCATACCATTATTATAGATTACTGCACTCCTTTATAAATTCATCAGCTTGCTCAGCGCCCAATTCCTTTGCCATGTTCCAATCCTCGCATGCACCGTCAATATCACCAGCAAGTTCCCGGATCAATCCTCTGTTCAGGTAAAGTAGTGCTTCTTCCGGATACTCCACCAACACCCCATCCAGTAAATCAAGAGCTGGCATAAGCTGCGTTTGTTTGGCTAACAGGGAAGCCTTGTTGAGATTTGCAATTGGAAATTGGTGACTCAAGGTAATGGCAGCATCAAAATCCTGCAGAGCCCCTTCCATATCTCCCAGGAAATTTCGAGCATACCCTCTGTTGTTCAGAGCAATTACAAGTTCCTGATCCTGTTCCAGGGCCATTGTGTAATCCTTGATGGCACCGTCGTAATCACCCATCAGGATCTTTACGGAACCCCTGTTGTTATAAGCCAGCGGAAATTGAGGCTGGTATTCAATGGCTGTCTGATAATCGAAGTGTGATCCTTGCAGATCACCTGTCCGCCTCTTGACACCTGCCCTTTCATGATAGGCAAGCGCAAAATCCACTTTTCCCTCAATGGCCATATTCAGATCATTCATGGCCATACCATCCATGCCGTCTCTTATTTTCATGAGGGCCCTGAAATAATAAACCCACGGATCGGTAAACCCATGGGAGATGGCAGCGTCAAGCAATGCAACATCTGCTCCGGTCGAATCTGTGCCAAAACGGATAGATCCTTTATAGAAATATGCCTCTCCAAGGGCAGGGTCAAACAGTATGGCCAGGTTATGATCATCCATGGCATCATCTAAGGCTCCCC
>JAUVKN010000059.1 GCA_030596245.1 Bacteroidia bacterium
AGATAGGCGATAAGCATTTTTGATCGTACCTCCCCCGCCGAGGCAAACCAGCACATCCAGGTGATTTTTATGATAGTTTTCTAAAATCACATCGGTCATGTCCACACTTTTTCCACCCATAGGCATCTTATGGGGCTTGTCACGGCTGGTTCCCAAGATTGTACCACCCAGGGTAAGGATCCCGGAGAGCATATGGTTATCAAGCCTGACAGATCGATTTTCCATCAACCCCCTGAATCCATCCTTAAATCCAATAACCTGCAAGGATCCGTCATTGGCGGCAGTCTTTCCGAGCCCTCTGATGGCAGCATTCAAACCTGGAGTATCTCCTCCTGAGGTAAGGACTCCAATGTGTCCTGAGCGTTTTATTTTCTTCATAGTTTAATAAATTGGAATTCTCAAGTTATGAAAAATAATTGCCATAAAGCTTCATTCTCCCGGTTTCAGGACCACTTTGATCAGGCCCGGCTCCTTGCGATAGAGCCGTTGGAACCATTCGGCTCCTTCCGATAATGGGGCCTCAGCACTCAGGATGGCATCCACATTGACCCTGTTTCTGGCGATCATGTCCAGTACTGCCGGATACTCGCCGCAAATGGCACAGCTACCCTGCAGCCTTAACTGCTGTGTAACCACTGCCTGGATCGGGATCTCCACATTGGGTGTAAGATTTCCCACCAGTGTCACTGTTGCACCTTTCCTTACACATTCAATGGCGGTCTTCACCGTATCGGAGATGCCCACTACCTCAAAGGCGATGTCTGCCCCTCTGTTTTCGGTCAGCACCAACACCTCTTTCTTCACATCATCCCTGTTGGGATTCAGCACCACATCGGCACCCAGTTCCCTGGCCAGTCTTAATTTTTCATCCTCCAGGTCAACTGCGATGATCTTTCCACAACCTCTGGTACGCAGAACCTGGATCACAAACAGTCCGATCATTCCGCTTCCAACCACCACAGCCGTATCATTCCAGGATATGGTTGTCAGTTCAACAGCATGAGCTGCCACTGCCACCGGTTCCACCATTGCTGCCTGTGTAAAAGTCACTTCATCAGGTACACGGTACAATATCTGTTGAGGCACATTTACATATTCTGCAAAGGCCCCATGCCTGCGATACTCCCCGGGTGAAACTCCAAGCACCATGCGGTTATCGCTCAGGTTATAAAAGCCCTTCCGGGTATACCAGTCATCCAGTCTATAGATGGTGGAATCAAAAGTAACCCGGTCACCAACAGACCAGTTTTTCACCTCTTTACCCAGGGCTGTTATCACACCCGCAGCTTCGTGTCCCATCACAATGGGCGGGATCCTCCTCCCTGAACTGCCATCCATCCCGTGTACATCGGAGCCACAGATACCCACTGCTTTAACCTGCACGAGGACCTCATCTACGGCAACTTCAGGATCAGGAAAATCTTTATAAACCAGTTTATTGTATTCTTCCAGTACAAGTGCTTTCATTGTTAGTTCTATTTAAACTACCTTTTGAATAAAAATACGGAATTGATTTACAAAATGGTTGAAATCCCTTTTTATCCTTACTTTTATTTCCGCTGCCACATCCATTTGGCTTAATTCTCATGTTTAAGAAAAACCTTAACTCCAATATGAAACCAAAATAAAAGATAAGAGATGAAAAAATTAACTGTTTATCTACTGCTCGCACTGTCCATAATCTTAACTCCTGAAATAATGGCACAAAGTGAATTTTCAAGCAACACCATCGGGGTCGGTGTGGTTGTTACCGATATTGAAAAGGCCTTAGATTTTTACCTCAACGTGATTGGTATGAAAAAAGTGGGGGAATTTGACGTGGATGAAGAGTTCGGCAAGATATCAGGGCTTACCGGGGGTGTACCCTTCCATGTGGATGTACTGAAACTGGAAGACGCCCCGGAGGCCAATCAATGGAAATTGATGAGTTTCGGGAAAGAAGCTGGCCATCCCCAGCCCAAATATATCCAGGATGATACAGGTCCGCAGTACATCACCATCAATGTGACTACGCTTGAGCCTTTTCTGAAACGGATTAAAAAGCACAATGTGAAGTTGATGGGTGACACTCCTGTCCCCCTGGGATCTGACAACCATTTTGTGCTTATCCAGGATCCCGACGGAACCATTGTGGAGCTAATCGGACCTCTGAAATAGAACCATCTTAGCCGCCTTCCAGGGAATCAGTGCTCTCACGCAACTTCGGTCCGGGTTTATGCATCATATTCATGATACTTAACCCTAACCATATCATGAAAAATATTTGCCTTACCCTGACCATTGCAGCGCTGTTAATCAACTCATGTTCTGAACTGGAACCCGAACCGAATGATGGCCTCTATTCAAAAAGTTTTGCCTGTTGTAACGGAGGCGAGTCTGGCTTCACTGGAGGGGGCGATCAATATACCGATTTCGGTGAAAATCCCTTTATTAAAGCAGCTGAAGATCCTCTCTCCACCTTTGGCATTGATGCCGACGGAGCATCCTATTCCAACATGCGGGGATATGAGAGCGATGGATACCGCATCCCTACTGAAGCAGTTCGTGTAGAGGAGTTCATCAACTATTTTAATTTCGATTATCCCAATCCCACCACAGAAAATGTATCGCTGAACAGCGAAACATCGGTCTGCCCATGGAACAACGAACACTACCTGCTTCGCATAGGGATCAAAGGCAAGGATCTCAATGGTGACCGTCCGCCTGCCAACTTCGTATTCCTCATCGATGTGTCGGGCTCCATGGACAGGGAAGATAAGATCGATGTGCTGAAATCGGGCTTCAAAAGATTGGCCGAACAGCTCTCTGATAAGGACAGGGTGGCCATCGTAACCTATTCGGGCAAGGTGGATGTGGCTCTGAGATCAGTGGAGGGCTCTGAAACAAAAAAGATCAAGAATGCCATTGATGATCTCATGGCCGGTGGTAGTACCGCTGGTGGTGCAGCCCTTAAAATGGCCTATGAGATTGCAGAAGAAAATTACATAGAAGGGGGCAATAACCGTATCGTACTGGGGACGGACGGAGATTTCAATGTGGGGGTTTCATCCACCGAGGAACTTATCGAAATGGTACAGAACTTCCGGGACCTGGGCATCTTCCTTACCATTTGCGGTGTAGGACATGGAAACCTCAATGAATCAATGATGGAACAGGTGGCCAATAAAGGTGACGGAAATTACGAGTATATAGACAATGGCGACCAGATATACAAGGTCTTCGTCCAGGAATACGACAAATTCTTCACAGTGGCTAAAGATGCCAAAATCCAGGTTACCTTCGATTCCAAGTCGGTTGATTCATACCGGCTGATCGGCTATGAGAACAGGGTACTGGAAAATGCAGAATTTGAAAAGGACACTGTGGATGCAGGTGAGATAGGAGCCACCCAGACCATTACTGCCCTTTACCAGGTGATCCCTCAACAGGAACCACACAGCTTCGGATCTATGGAATTCAGGTATAAGAGACCAGGAGAGGCACAGAGCAGGCTTCTCTCAATGGCCCTGGACAATAGCAGGAATTCCTTTGAGGCCTCTTCCGAGAACATGCGTTTTGCAGCTTCACTTGCAGGATTGGGCATGCTCTTGAAAAATTCAGATTACAAAGGGGATCTCGACTTTGATGATGTAAGGAGATGGGGCAACAACGCCCGGTCCTATGATCCCTATGGATTCAGGGATGACTACATCGAATTGATCGAGAAGGTGAGAAACCTGAATTAGTTGTTGAGAAAAAAGGAAAGATCAGATTTAACAGTTTATGGGAAACTAAGAATTTCCCAAAAGTTGCTTAAATTGGGAATCCCAATCTTAAAGCTCCACAACATGTTTAAATTCCGCATTCAAACCACCTCAACACTACTTATTCTGTCATCATTTCTTTTCATCAGTGTCTACTCCCAATCCGCCCTGGAGAACATCACAACCATCAAACATGGAGTGAAGTCCAAACGGATCAGCAGTTATGACCGCACAGGCGGCAACAACGACCGGTTTGAAAATATTGAGCCAGGTGAACAAATCACAATCGCTGAGATTGAAGGAGCCGGAATGATCAACCATATCTGGATTACCATCAGTCCGGAAGCACCTGAGCTGAACCGTTCAGATATCATCCTCAGGATCTATTGGGACGGCTATGATTTTCCATCGGTGGAATCCCCCATAGGACCATTCTTTGGTCAGGGATGGGATGAAACCTACCCCTGGGCTTCTTTACCCCTGGCCGCATCGCCTGTAAAGGGAAACGCTCTGGTCTCCTATTTCAAAATGCCATTTTCAAAGGGAGCAAAGATTGAGATTGAAAACCAGGCTGACGTAAAAATCGGAGCTTTCTACTACTACATTGATTACATAGAAATGGAAAAACCTTCTGAGAACATGGCCTATTTCCATGCTTGGTATAATCAACAGGTCACTGAGGCGGCGCCAGAAGGTGAGAATGAATGGGGAGTGCTCTCCGATGAAATCGGCAAAAATCCCGTGGGAGAAAGAAACTATAAGATCCTCGACACCAAAGGAAAAGGCCATTATGTGGGAGTGAACTATTTTGTGAACTCCCCTACCCCTGTCTGGTATGGTGAAGGAGATGATATGTTTTTCATTGACGGCGAGGAGCACCCTTCCCTGCATGGGACAGGGACCGAAGACTACTTTAACTCCTCGTGGTGTCCCAATGAGAAATACGCACATGCTTATTTCGGGTATGCCCGAACACCTGATGATATAGGTTGGTTGGGCAGGACCCATTGCTATCGGTTCCATATTGATGATCCCATCCATTTTGATGAGTCATTGCGGTTCACCATTGAGCATGGCCATAACAACTACCTTACCCTGGAGATGGCCAGTGTGGCATACTGGTACCTGGACAACCCATTAAAGGTGGATCCCATACCCACCAAGGAGGAACGAAAATTGATGCCGGTGATCAACTTGATTGATATGCACCGTTGGAGGCACGAATGGAGAGAGAACTTTGGTACAGAATCCAATCCATGGGGTCACGAACGAATCGATAAGGCTCAGAATCCATAGTATTTAAAAACAGACTATGAATAAGATAGCCATTCTTGATACCGGTTACGACTCCTACGAATACGAGCATCAGCTATTCGCCGAACAAGAATTTGAACTGATCATATATGACGGACCTGCCGGTGATCATCATTTAAAGATTGAGTTTGCCAGAGAGGCTGTTGCTCAAAAAGGGATCAGGGTAGCCAATGTTCAGGGATATGCCAACCATGTGGTCTCCACATCGCATTTGGCCTGGTATTCTGAAAATTCCATGAAAGAGTTGCAGTTGCGTGCAGCACACAATATGATCGACCTGCTCTCGGGAAAAACTGTCGATGATGAATTAAAACCATCCTGACAATGCCCACACTGCTCCTTGATAAAAAGAGATGCCTTGCAAACATTGAGCGGATGGCGCTCAAGGCCAGGGCGAACCGACTCTCCTTCAGGCCTCATTTTAAAACCCATCAGTCGGCAGAGATTGGAAACTGGTTCAGGGATTTCGGCGTCTCTGCAATTACCGTTTCATCCTTCAGGATGGCGGCATACTTCACTGAAGCAGGATGGAACGATATTCTGGTGGCGTTCCCCTTCAATCCTGGCGACATCGAACATCTAAACAGACTATCGGAAAAAAACCAGATCTCAATTCTGATCGATAATCGGGAAACGCTGCCTCTCCTTAAACCAATCACAAAAAAGGTATGTTTTTATATTGATATCGACACAGGGTACGGAAGAACAGGTGTAAAATCAGAGTCAGTAGCACAGATCAATAAGATCATTCGGGATTCTCAATCCAACTCCAACCTGGAATTCTCAGGATTTTATTGTCACGCCGGCCACTCCTACAAAGCTTTCAGTGCCATGGAAAGAGATGAGATCCATTTGAAGGCAATTGCTGACCTGGAGCATTTAAAAAAATATTTCCTGGAGTATTCGCCAAAGGTTCTGTACGGCGATACCCCCAATTGCAGTACCCGGGAGAATTTTGATGGAGTTGATGAAATCACACCTGGCAATTTTATATTTTATGACCTCTACCAGCACATCCTTGGCTCGTGCAACCTGGAGGATATTGCTGTGGCCATGGCATGTCCAATGGTGGGAAAATACCCGGATGATCAGCGGTTATTGATCCATGGTGGAGCTGTACATTTCTCAAAAGAATCGGTTCATATTGAGGGGAGACCACGCTATGGTCAGCTGGTGAACCCAACTGAATGGGGTTGGGAATCACCGGTCAGGGTACAATTCATCAACAGCCTTTCACAGGAACACGGAATCCTTGAAAACTGCGGTGAGATCTTTGAAAGAATTGAGATTGGAGATATGCTCCATTTCGTCCCGGTTCACTCCTGCCTCACAGCCAATTTGATGAGAGCGTACCATACCCTCGAAGGTGAGATTATCACCACACTGAACTCTTGATCAATTGACTCTCCACGCAGCAGAGCTACGGGAAACCGAGTTTTTACGAGCTCGACGCAGTCAATGCGCGAGCGTAATTCAGGACCCTGGTTTTCCCGGAAATATCTCCAATCATAGTGCGCTTTCGATGGTGAGTTTACAACAAAACCAGCTCAGCCCGGTTCAGCTCGGCCCTGCAGCGGAAGCAGAAATGCTTCTCCTTCTGATCCAGGTCTTCCACATAAGTGCTCGAACGCATCACACATACCGGATTGCTGCAGTGGATCAGTCCATAGGTATGTCCCAACTCGTGAATAATCACCTTGCTGAATCGTTCGATCAGCAGCTCATAATCGGGCTCCAGTCCATAGTGTTCATTTCTGAGACGGTAGAGAGAAGCCACACCCGTATGTCCGTTCAGTGCAGCCTGTCCGAAAATATAGGTCAGGATAGGAATATAGAGATCCACCCGCACCATCCCAATCACCTTGATAGCATCCTGGGGAGCCCTTTCGGAGATCATCCTCAACAACTCATTGGCATCATACTGCCGTCGGCCAGGATTGTAACAATTGCTGATATCCAGACTACACTCCTTCAGATTCACGGGATAATGAAACTCTCGTGATACATCCTTTGCAACCCTTTCTGTCAGTTTCTTTTCAAAAAGGCCGCAGGATACCAATATAATGTCCTGGCTTTCCAATCAGATTACTCCTGTTTCAGTTCATATTTTCTGATCTTGTTATAGAGTGTAGCCCTGTCCACATTCAGTGCTTTGGCTGACCGGGAAATGTTCCATTTGTATTTCTCCAGGATCTTGGCAATGTGCTTTCTCTCCAGATCATCCAGGCTTTCGATGGAACTGTTGATCACCTCTTTTCCCATGGGAAGGTCCCGCAACCGGATCACCTTTCCGTTACCCACCACTATGGCTCGTTCGATCATGTTTTCCAGTTCACGCACATTTCCGGGGTATTCAAACACTTCCAGGTGCTTCATGGCTCCTGGTTCAATGGAGATCAGATCCCTGCTCATAGAGGTACAGTACTTCTTAATGAAATGGTTTACCAACCGGGGAATGTCATCGATTCTCTCCCTCAGGGGTGGAATCCTGATGTTCACCACATTGAGCCTGTAGTAGAGGTCTTCCCGGAAGTTCCCGTTTTTCACCATCTCTTTCAAATCCCGGTTGGTGGCGCAAATAACTCTGAAATCGGAAGTGATCTCTTTATTTCCCCCCACCCTTACAAATGCTTTAGACTCAAGCACACGCAGCAGTTCGACCTGCATCTTGGGCGAAATGGTACCAATCTCATCCAGGAAGATGGTTCCGCCATCGGCCATCTCAAACCTTCCTTTGCGGTTGAAGGTGGCTCCGGTAAAAGCACCTTTTTCGTGTCCAAACAGTTCGCTCTCCAGTAAACTTTCGGTTAATGCGCCGCAATGAACACTAATCAGAGGAAAATATTTACGGGAAGAGTTTGAATGTATAGCCCTGGCTATAAGTTCTTTACCTGTGCCACTTTCCCCGGTAATAATCACTGATGAGTTGGACTGTGCCACACGCTCTACCTCCTCCATGACCTTCTTTAATGGTTCACTCTCCCCTACAATATCCTCCACATCCACCAGGGTGGTGATCTTCTCCTTCAGGTTTTCGTTCTCAGCCCTCAAAGCCACCTGGGTGGCTGCGTTCCGGATCAAGTGTGAAAGATCATCCGGATCGAAAGGTTTGGTCACATAATCAAATGCCCCGTCCTTTAAGGCCTGCACGGCTGTATCAACAGAAGCAAATGCTGTCATGATAATCACAACAGGCTCCCTGGGAAGTGTTTTAATGCGCCTGTGCATCTCCATACCATCCATACCTGGCATTTTTATGTCGGCAAGAACAATATCAAACTCCTTCTCATTAAGAAGAGAGAGTGCCTTCTTGGCATTTTCAGCACATTCCACATGATATCCGTCGTCGATGAACCAGTTGTAAAGTGAATCCCTGACTGATTCCTCGTCGTCTACAATCAATATTGAGATACGATTGGCCATAATGTCATATTTTAAGCTCCCAAAAGCGGGAAAATAATTGAAATGGTGGTCCCTTTACCCAATTCCGAATCCACCTCAAGCTTTGCCTTGTGGTTTTCAACAATACCATGCACGATGGAAAGTCCAAGGCCTATTCCACTGGTATCATGCTTGGTAGAAAAGAAAGGCTCAAAAATATGGGGGAGATCCTGCTCAGCAATCCCCGATCCGTTGTCGGCTATCTCAAATCTGATGTGCTCCTCATCCTGATTGCTGGTCCGGATAACAATCTCACCATTTTCTTGTATGGCTTCCGAAGCATTCACCAGTAAAGCCACACAGGCTTGTTTCACCTGGTTCGGACTGCAGACAACATGATCTGAGCTTGCCTTAAAGTCGGTAAGAAAATGGATATCAGCGATTTTTATGGAGTGGATCATCAATTTACAGGTCTCTTCTATCAACGTATGCAGATGAATGGGCTCAAAATCTTCCCTGTCCTTTCTTGAAAAATCGAGTAATCCCCTCACAATATCGCCACACCGCTTGGTCTCCGCTTCTATAATCTTCAGGTTCTTCAGAATAGACTCTTTCTTCGGGTGGTAGAACTCCGCACTATTGAGCTGCTTAGAAATCAGCTTATTATAAACCAATATTCCGGATAGTGGGTTATTGATCTCATGAGCAACTGAGGATGAAAGCTTGCCCAGCGATGCAATCCGCTCCACATGGATCAACTCGTTTTGAGCAGCTGATAATTCCTCCGATTTCTTCTGGACCTTATACTCCAGTTGCTGCGACCAGTTCTGAAGTTCATTGGTAGCTGTATCGATATTGTCAAGCATATTGTTAAAGGCCACCGAAACCATCCGCATGTCATCCAGTAGCTTGGAATTAATATCCAACCGGATGGTGTTATCTCCCTTCGACACAGCCTCACTGGCTTCAATGATCGAATTGAGAGGATCCTTGATCTTTTTCCTTGTGAAAATGATCAGGAATGTGACCAGCAGCAAGGTAATCAGCATGGCCAGGATCATAAATTCTTTGGATGACTTATTCACAACTGCATCCAGATCCTCCAGGGGCAGGTTGATGACCAAAGAGCCAAGCACTTCATCTTCACTTGAATGTGCATGGCACGAGGCGGTATAACAGGAAGGCTCATTGAGAATAGGTTGCCTGATCAGCAAATGCCTGCTGCTGCTTTCACTCTGTTGAATCCCACAATCGGGCGAATTCATGGCCACCCTGTATGCTTTCTCCTTGCTGGAAAACATGGATGAAAGATCTGCATGACACTCTATACAATTGGGATTCCCCCTGTTTTCCAGATCTGTGGAAGCTGATGTATAGGCAAGAAAATCGTTTTCATCATACATATTCACTTCATCAATACCCGACATGGTACTGATGATGTCCAGGGTCCGCTGAAGCATGGCTTTATCATTCTCGAGCATTGAATAGTAAAGTGACCCCTCTACAATAGAACTAATATGATCTCCGCTCTGACTGATAGTCCTGTTGAAGAAATCTACATAGATCGTCCTGAAGACAAGGTTTAAAAGCACAAATACAACAATCAGTGATCCGGCAATGATAAATACCACACGTCCATAGATGGAAGATCTGAAGCTAATGGTCTTCCTGATCCAACTCTTTTCACGCCATGTTCCAAAAACACCTTTTAAAGGTCTGACCATAATCAAATCCGGTTATATATAGGATAAAAAAAGCTTCAAAGTGTGAGTTACAGTGAAGCTTTCAAATTACTAAAAAGGTTTGAATCCTCATCCTTACCCAAGCAGAAACTTTTTCTGGAATCCTGTCCAGACTTCCTGACTCATCTCCTTCAGTGGATGATCGATCATTTCACCTCCTTCCTGCATGACTACCACATGTGATCCCGAATTCTGATTCACTGCTTCAGTCATGAAATCCTTGAACCTGTCCAGCTCCTTTTCAGCCCATCCGGAGGCTTCATCTGCCAGGAAACACTCATCGGTCTCTTTGCGCCAATTTTCAGGCTTGATCTTAACCAACCAGGATCCATAAGGATCTTCACCTATGGCTCCGGAATCGTGCTCCAGAGAGGTATGGACACGCTCAATTTCACCTGATATGGGTGATGTGATCACCAGGTTTTTTTCATCCTGGATAATCCTGGCGATGGGTTCTCCCCTTTTCACCCTCTCCTGCTGATCTTTCAGATACTTCAATTCAACTCCGCCTGTCAGGTGCAACAACAGGTCATCCATCCCAATCCTGGCCAAACCCGATTTCTCAAGATGGGTCCAGGTATGGTTCTTATTAAAGAATAGTCCCTGCGGTATGCGCAGGATCTGTGCAGTAAGTACTCCCAGAGCTCCGGTCACCTTGGTCTCCAGTTTTAATGGCCTGTTCAGCATGATCCAGAAAGGGATGATCAGCAACAGGAATCCAATCACTACGATATATTCAATACCCTTGGTATCAAAAATATCTGTATACATAAACTCATTCATAATTATATGGTTTTAAAAATATCAGATTAATGTTCGTTTACCCAAGAGGGGGAAGCTCTCATTACAGGCATGCGTCTTACAATCCATCTGAATACCCAGATCTCAACGCATAGGACTGTCAGGGTCACCACAATCTCCATCCAGGTGGGGACATAGTGTGTGGCAGCATCCCATCTAAAACCGATCACTGTCACATTCAGCCGGTTGATGATCACTCCGATCATGGTAACCAGGGCAGACACTTTGATCATGGTAATGTTCCGTTTCCTGTAACTATAGAAATAGAGGATCATAGGCAGTACCACAAAACCTATCATTTCGGTGAGGTACCAGTACCCCATGCGTGTATTGATCAGATCCCAGTGCTTTCCGTGTATAAAGACCACGACCTGCATGAAAAAGTAAACCAGCAGGGTGAGGGTGCATATCTTTGACAGGCCATGAAGAATCCCGTCATGGGCCTTATGATTCTTTTGACTAATCTGGTCAAAGAACACTTTCTGACTGATTGAACCCTCGAATATCACCATTGAAAGACCTGCAAAAATACTGGACAAGAAGAAAAGGATGGGAATAAACTCCGAATACCACAACGGATGGATCTTCTCCCTGGCCATCAGGTAGAGTGCTCCCAAACCTGACTGGTGCAGGGTAGAAAGGGTGATCCCAAAGATCACCGCTGCCAGGGTCATCCCCGATAAGATCTTTCTGATTCTCTTCGCCCCGAGCCATTCCGCAATGGCCGGCGAAAACTCAATCAACTGGGCAATCATGTAAAGCAGGAAATGCCAGGCTACCAGGAAAAGGACAGAACTGACTCCAAAACTGTTCCCTATGATCGGATTCACCACATTCCAGGGTTTCCCGAGATCGAGCAACAGGGCACCCGCATAGAATACATAGGCCAGAAACCCGTTAAGCACGGTAACCCTTACGATGGGTTTATATTTCTGGACATTTAGTATATAAACCAAAAAGGTGACCACATATGCCCCGCCGGCAAATGCAACACCTGTTACCACATCAAATCCGATCCACAACCCCCAGGGAACCTCCTGTGTCAGGTTGGTCACTGCACCGAGACCATTTATAAAACGTATTACGATCAGTACAATACCCAGGGTCATAATGGGTACGGAAATCATATTGAACAGGGTAAAGATTTCTCCCCTTGGTTTAAGTTGTGCAACCAGGAATTTCTCTATGGACTTGCCATCGTTATCTGCGGGTAAGTTATAGTTTGTATTACTCATCGTCATCAGTAGTTTTAGCGTTATTCTTCGTTGCATTGTGAATTCCCAACAGTATGGCCGGCCACAAAATAAAAATGGAAGGAACACTAAAGAGGAATCCTTTTGTAAGTTCGGGATATGATTTTTTCTGAAGCTTTGTGTTTAAGCCCAACTCTTCAAAAGGAACTGGAGAAATGTATAAATACCCGGTACCACCGGCTTCATGCTCCCCATAGATCCCGTCATAATAGCTGTCGGGATCTTCATGGATCCGCCGACGCGCTTCCGCTATTAATTCCCGGCGTGTTCCGAAAGTGAGAGCCTCGGCCGGACAATCTGCCACACATGCCGGAAGTTCACCTTCTTTCACCCTGTCATAACACATGTTACACTTCACAATATCCGGATTGGGGCTATGATATTCAAATTTGGGCACATCAAATGGACAGGAAATCATACAAAAACGGCATCCCATGCACTTTTTGTCGCGCCAAATCACGGGCCCTTCTTCGGTTTTATACATGGCCTTCGTCAAACAGCCCGCAGCACATGCTGGCTGATTGCAATGCATGCACTGGTTCTTTACATAGATCTCCCCCTGGGGGGTTTCAATGGCATTGATCACCGTACGCCTGTTCTCATTTGTCTTCCTGATAGTACCTGGCATTGGATAATCCTCCGGATCAGGTTCAGGCAGGCCATTGGCCAATGCACAAGCCAGTTCACAACTCTGGCATCCCACACATCTTGTAGAATCATAAAGGATCCCGTAAAACTCTTTTTCATCACTCTGTTCAGGTGTTGCACTAAGCTTTTTGCCAGCACCCAGAGCTACACCTGTTAGTCCGAGAGACCTGAAAAAATTACGTCTGTCTATTCCCATAAGTATTGTTATATAATTGGTTGGTATTTTACTCTTTGATAAGCTAACTTACACGGATACATTGATGAAACCGGTCTGGAACTCTTCCCATACTTCTGGTCCGAAACCCTCCAGGACCCCCTCTTTTATTTCACCACCCTCCTGCATCACCTGCACCGGTTCAACGTTATTAAAGGCCACTTTTCCGGATGAAAGGAAATCCTTCAAACGAGAGAACTCTGCTTTCAACCACTCGCTGTACTTATCTCCCATGGCATATGCTTTCAATTCGGTCAACCAGTTCAGCGGTTCCACCACATATACCCAACCTTCGGAATATGGTTCAGAATTGATCCTGGATGAGTCAGTAATCAGTCCACCGTTCTGTTCAGCTACAATACCCGAAACGGGGGATTGTATCTCCAGTTTTTTTCCCTGCTGTACCAGGGTAAGGAAGGTCTCTCCTTTTTTAATTCGCTCCCCTGGATTTTTCATGATGACCCTGGTAATAGGCCCGGTCACATGTTGCAGGAAGTCATCAATCCCTATCCGGACTTTCCCATCTTTCTCCATGAAAGCCCAGGTATGCGATTTGTCGAAAAACAATCCACCGGGAAAGGATACCGATTTCTCACCGAATAGTGGCAGTGGCTTAAAACCGTCTGCACCTGATTCTGAAGAGCTGCGACCGAAAACTTTTGCGAACAATAACACACAAGCCACAAGGGCCAGGATCGCACCAAGTACAATAAGGAGTGCTTTTGTGGTTGAAATGGTGACAGGAACTTCAATTGCAACCATACTACGGTTTGCCAATTGTTCTCCCCTGGAATACTTTTCACTTCTACTGAGTGAAGAGTAACCATTTGCTGCCAACAACTGTTGACCATCAGCAATCGTCCATTCCAGGAAAGCCAGTTCTTCATTTTCTGATTGGCTCGAATTGGACACCACATATAATCTGCTATAGAGTGTTCCCGGGTACTTTCCAATCCATATTCCATGTGTCAGATCTGTGGCACTCCCATAGATAGCCTCAAACTGATCAATGGCGGCATTTCCATTCACATCCACCGGAATCAGGCTCAGGCCAGGAATAATTTCCCCACTGGTCTTATCAATGACCTCCGACAATCTGCAAAACCCAATGGCATTGCGTTCATTGCGAATTTGCTCCACCATCTCAGCCATCCCGGCAGTCTCTCTGCCTTTGATCTGATCGGCATCAACATTCATAAAATCTGCCAGGTAAGCCCTGGTTGATAAGTCACCTGAAACATAGGGGACCACACTGCCACCATTGTTATTGTTCAGAAGTGTTCCCCAGGACAAAACTCCGGAATAGGTAAAAACCATGGAGAAGGCTTCAGGCGAAATACCCTTTTGAATGATCTCTTCCCGGCAGGGGTTCTCTCTATTCATCACCGGCACAATAACATCCCTGCCTACAGTCATGGCCCAGTATTGATCTCCCCGGACCCCGGCAAGACCCTTCTTGTTAACAAGACAAATGACAGGCTCCTGTTGAGGTATGGAGTTAAGTCCCTCTTCAGGGACCAGAGTTACAGAGATGTCAGCTCCGGGATGAGCACTTTTATACTCACTCACCCAGGTGTTTGCCAACTCCATCAGTTCCGGACTGCTCAGCAAACGAATGGAATTCTTCGAAGGAGTATCGTCCTTACCGGACACTGCAAAGGTTGTAGCTATAACAACAAACAGCAGTGCCAGTGACATTGTTAATAGATTTCTAAGTTTCATCACATCAGGTTTTAGATAAGTTTGAAAAAGTACCATTGACAGTACACTTTTCACCTTTCCAAACATAATGCCAAACCCTGTTAATGCTGTGTATTACTGCATTTTACGGATCACCGTAGTTTGACTTGACTGACTAAAATTGTTGAATTATTCAACACCTTAACACCTTGGCAGGTGTGAATTAGTTGGTTATGAACTTGTTGGAGGGATTGTTGTATTTTTCAACACTTGTTGTATTTTTCAACACCGGGTGTTATCCGCCTATTTATGGTAAGGAATTTATTGCTTCCGGTAATACGCCTGCTGATCCCCGAAAGGCCCATCAATCATAAAAAATATCTACTGTGCGATGGCCTTTTATTCTTGCCCGTTTGTGTGTATATCTCATGAGGTTCCTGGGATCAACTCATATAGTTGTGGAGAAGAATAGAAATTATGCATAATTCTTTGCTAATCTGTACAGAAAGAGTCTACTACAGAAACTCCTCTCATTACCGCTCTGAAGTTTTTCAGTTTTGCATTAAATGATTCAGCTGAAACATTGGTGCTTCTGTTGTCAAAGAAGTTCAGGATGTTTGATCAATTTCACGCTCATTTCATTTTTCTATTGATTTGACTGATAATTAACTATTTAGTGTTGGTCTTTTAATGGTATATGGTAAAGACAGGGCTGATGTCGACATTAATGATGAAAAAATCAGAGATAGATATATTTTATCCAGTTATTAACTATATTGATGTTGATTTGGATAATAAATATCTATCGATGGATATTTTATATCCGAAAAGCACCAAATAAGTATAACAACTGGATAATTTATATCCCTTTTCCATGAGTTGGAGCATGATATCGGGTATGCTTCAGCGATGAAGATCCATGGGCTAACACTCCAATCTGATGTCAAAGAATATGAGGCCAAGGTATATTTGGTCACTAAAAAGCAGACCAAGCCGGCCATCAGGAGTTTCGGGGGAATTACCTGTCAATTCATTCAGCATGATGCAACCCGATTTTTCGGTTTCAGCAGCATCTGGATAAACCAGCATGAGAAAGCGATGGTAAGTGATTTGGAGAAGACTATCGTGGATATTGCTACAAAGCCCCAGCTTTGTGGAGGCATCGTTGAGGTCGGAAATGCCATATTCCAGGCGAAAGCCCGGACAGATCATGATAAGCTGTTTTATTATTTCGCGAGGAATATGAATAAGTCCGCAAAAAAGAGATTCCTTTTCCTCACCGATTTATTGGGTTTGGAATGGACTACTGAACATGAAAGAATGATGGAAGAGTTGGGACCCGGCATCTCTTTATTGGATCCGGCGGCACCGGACCAAGGAA
>JAUVKN010000210.1 GCA_030596245.1 Bacteroidia bacterium
CCTTTGGCATTAAACACATTTATAGAATTACCTCTGATCGTTCCAGATAAGGGTCACATCGCCCTGGAGTGTGAATTCTTCCCCATTTTCCCAGGTTCCTTCGGTCATCCAAACATACACCCCTCCAGCTGATTGTTGCTGATGATGATAACCGTCCCAACCGAGATATATGTTATCGGTTTCGAAAACGAGCTCGCCCCGCCTGGTATAAATCCGCAATTTATAGGTTAAAGGTACTTCTTTAAAAACAGGGTGGAAAATATCGATCCGTTTTTCGTGGGGACTGTAGCTTCCTCCGGCTGGTCCTGTGGGATTGGGACTGAAGGCTGTAGGGAATTTGAGCGTAGGGGTCATTGAACTCGTAAAATCAGGAATTACCTGGATGGAGGAATCGGTGCAGCCAAATTCATTGGTCGTTACCAATCGAATGTACCTGGAATCCATTCCAAGATCTGACAATTTAACGGAAGGTTGAAACTCATTGGATAACCATTTGCTGACAGATTTGTTGCTTTTCCCCATCAGGTTCCATGCATATGAATTTGCACCTACTGAATAATTGATAAAATCAAGTTCTTCCAGGCCATCAATACCAACCAATCCCTCCTCAATTTCAAATTCAGCGCTTGGAGCAGGGAAAACTTCAATCACCTGGTGCACGGTAGATGTCAGACCCTGGGCATCCTGTGCAGTCAGCATCACAGTATATTTGCCCGGTTCATTATACAGATAGACCGGTTCATGATCCGAATTGATTTCGCCGGTACCCAGGGACCATTGGAAAGATGTTGCATGAACACTCTGGTTAAAAAACTTCACTGATAAAGGTGCACAGCCTGAATGAACCGAACATGTAAAGTAGGCGACCATGGTTTGCTGTTCTAGTTCTTGCCCATCAAAGTCTGTGGATCTGTCATCATCAGAGATGATAACGGTTTCTTCAGAATTATGAAGCTGATCTTCAGGGGAATTAATTGAAATTTCTTGATTTATTGCGCCTTTTGACTTCTGCTCCTGTGATTCACGAAGGATATGACCAGGCTCCACATTCCCTGCTTCACTCTCCTGAATCTCCACCTCCGGCTCTTCAATTTGATTCGTAATGACCTGCTGGTAATTGGCATCAGTTCCACTATTGAGCGCCATAGCCTCACTATCCTGTGATTTTGTGGAAAACAGTGCAATCAATCCGGCTCCGGCTATTAACAAACCTCCCATGTAGAAAATGTTGAATTTGCCTGGGTCAAAGCGCATAAATTGCCTCCAGCGAAGTTTTCGCTGTATGCTTTTCCATGCACCTGGAGAGGGTGTGATTTCCGTCTCTCCAAGTTTGGAGCTGATCAGTTCTTCTATGTTGAGTTTATCACTCATTGTGGCGACGATTCGCTCTTTTTTAATTTTATCAACCGTTCCTGGAGCCAGCGTCTGGCCCTGCTGTATTGAGATTTACTTGTATTCTCATCAATTTTCAGGATCTCTGCAATCTCCCTGTGCTTATATCCTTCAACTGCATAAAGGTTAAATACCTGCCTGTAACCATCGGGCATCTTATGGATCACGTTAAACAGCTCCTCCCTCGTAAACTCAGCTTCACTCCAAGTTGTCTCTTCAAATTTGGTTTCATTCACATCATCAAGATCATCATGGTACCGATGCTTCCGCATCTTATGATAATGCGTGATGGCTGTATTAATCATGATCCTGCGCATCCATGCCACCAATGACCCCTCTGCCTTAAACTCCTTTATGTTCAGGAATATCTTCACAAAACCTTCCTGCATGACATCCTCAGCCTCTTCTATATTCTCTGCATATCGGTTACAAACCGCTAACAACAACCGGGAGTACCTCTCAAACAGTTCCCGCTGTGCCGATTGTTTACCTTTAATGCATCCCGCAAGTATGTCCTTCTCACCGTCCATCTATGGATTCAGTATTGATGACCTGCAAACACATGGATTGGTTGCACCATGTGAGCTATTTATCTTACTACGAAATATGGATTAAGAAGGTTCTCTTTGTTGTATTCCAGCTCTTCACCGGTATCTACTCTATAAACATTTTTGCCTGCGGCTTTGACTACTGCGTGAGCAGCTGCTGTATCCCACTCCATGGTGGGTCCCAGCCGGGGGTAGATGTCGGCTTCTCCGGAAGCAACCATACACAATTTCAGGGAACTGCCTTTACTGACCAGGGAGATTTCTTTCCCTGCTGTGTCCAGTGCGTTGACAAATGCTTCGGTCTCTTCATTAAAATGGGAACGACTGGCCACCACCCGGAAGTGCTTTTCATCTTTGTGACCTGTCGGCAGCTGTTCCGCAAACTGGAGCAAGTAATCCAGAGGTTGATAAAAGTTCTTCTCGTTATTGCAAAGGAATGCACCCCTACCAGGGATACCCACATAGAGCTCATTCAACACCGGGGCATAGACCACCCCAAATTCAGACTTCCCCTCTTCTATCAGGGCTATATTCACTGTAAACTCACCATTCCGCTTGATGAATTCCTTGGTACCGTCAAGGGGATCCACCAACCAGAATTTCTCCCACCAGCTGCGATTCATATAGGGAATACTTTTCCCTTCTTCACTCAAAATGGGGAGTTTGGCATCCTTTAACAGTTCCATGATAATCCCATGAGCCCTTGTATCTGCTATGGTAAGCGGTGAATTATCTTCCTTGGTTTCTATCCCAAAATCCTCTTCTCCATATACCTTCATGATCGCCTCTCCCGCTTTTACTGCTGCATGGATGGCAAGTTCATAATTGCTTTTCATAGATGCGAAGATATTAAATAAGATCCATAGTCGATTTGAAAAAAGATTTCAATAAGTTTGTTTCACACGGGTTTCTGAATGAAAAAACAACAACGAGATAAAAGGATCTTCTTCGACCTGAATCACCCTGCAGATTTTCATTTCTTTAAGAATCTTTTTGATCATTTGCGCGACAATCGGTATGTGATGAGGATCATGGCCAGGGACAAAGAATGTTTGCAAGACCTTTTAACAGATCGTGATATTGCTTTTGTTAGCAGGGGTACCGGACATCATACCCTGTTTGGCAAATACATCTTTGCAATCTATATTCTGCTCTATACCCTATTTCAATTGATCCGTTTCAGGCCGGGACTTACCATCAGTCTCTCATCGCCCTATCTAATTACAGCTTCAAAGATTCTTGGCGTTCCCAGCCTTACTTACGACGATACAGATGATAATCCCCGTCTTCTTCCTCTGATCAAAAAATCTGATTATATAATTTCACCTGCCACTTATTCTCACAAATTTCACAAGCATCATTTCCACTTGCAGGCTTTTAAGGAACTGGCCTATTTACATCCAAAATATTTCATCCATGAAAAAACAGGAGAAGGAGTCTTTTTTCGATTGACACGTACCGATTCCATACACCATACATCTGAATCTAAGTTTGAGTATTCGAACATCATTGAGCAGATCAACAGGATTAGTCAGGATCATACATGCTTTCTTTCTACCGAAATCGGCATGACTCCTGAGTTTTCAGAAAAAGTCCTTATGGCTGACGTAGTGAACATCCATAAAGACCTGCAGAAATGTAAAGTCTTTTGGGGAAACAGCGCCACCATGGCAGCAGAGGCTGCAGTACTGGGAATCCCGGCCATATTTGTAGGCTCTGAACTGTTCTCATATATTAAGGAACTGGGAGTTTACGGTCTGCTCTTCCATTATCACCCCGGAAACATTGAGGCTTCCCTTGAGAAATTGGATGAACTCATCGCAGGAGACGATGATGGAAATCAGTTTGAAAGAGCCCGTCAAAAGCTGCTGAAGGAGAAGATTGATATTTCCGCTTTTATGATATGGTTTATTGAAAACCTTCCGGAAAGTGCGCGGATCATGGAAGATGATCCTGACTACCATCTCCGGTTCATATCATAGAAGATCCCATTTCAGCTGCAACCTTACATGGTGGATATCTTGTCTCCCAGATTGAAGAATTCTTTATAAATTCACGGTGGAACCTGACCTATGAAAAAACCAAAGACCGGGCTTATCATTATTGACCTGATTATTCTGTCAGGGTCCTACGTTTTTATGGCGGGGATGAAGCCGGTGATGGTCTCCTATCTCTCCCCAAAGTACCTTATAGGATTTGGGATTACACTTTTTCTCTGGTTGTTCAGTTCGTTCTATTTCAAGAAGTACCAGATCACCAGAAAGGAGAAGCCCACCTTCCTGATACAGAATATAGTCTACCCAAATATCATTGCGCTGGCTTTTGTAACCTTCATCATCTATGCTTTCAACACTACTTTTTATTCCAGGATGATGGTTCTGGGAACCTTTGGTGTGGCAACAGTGGTGGAGATGCTCTTCTTCAGTATCTATACCTACCTTCTTGTTTCACCGGAATATTCTGCTGCTACGGCCTTCCTGGAAAAACCACCTACTGCTGCAGATCTCCGTTTACTCAAAAAAACGGTGACCCACAGCCATCTGCATGTGGATGCTGAATCCCTGCGGGAGGCAATTGTTGACGAATGTGGGGAGAAAGCAGAAGCGTTTATTAATGGATATGTGAACCTGGAAGATGACAGAACGCTGATCACCTCCACCATCACAAGATTCAATATCCTGCGTCAACCTGATTATCGTTATGATACGATTATCAATATGCGAAGGGTCAATGATGTACGCTACTTAAATAAGTTCTTTGAGGCTGTGAATCATAAACTTCCCCAACACGGTACATTTATAGGTTGTGCGGAAACCTCTGAAATGCGCAAACGCAGGATCCTTAGAAAATACCCCCCGGTCCTGAACAGGATAGCCTATTTAGGTGATTATATTATTAAGAGAGTTTTTCCGAAATTCTATCCGACCCGTGGAATCTACTTTATCCTGACCCGTGGAAACAACAGGGTCTTAACAAGGGCGGAGATTCTTGGACGCCTCTATTCCTGTGGTTTTGGAATAACAGAGGAGAGTTATGTGAATGGCTTGTATTTTTTCGTCACCAAACGGATCAAGGAGCCCTCTTTTGATCTTAATCCCACCTACGGACCCTTTGTCACCCTGAGACGGGTGGGCAAAGACAGCAAACTCATCAAGGTCTACAAGCTGCGGACAATGTATCCTTTTGCCGAGTACCTGCAGGACTATGTCCACAAAATGAACAGCCTGGAAAACGGGGGAAAGTTTAAAGATGATTTCAGGGTAGCAACATCAAGAGCTATTTTGCGAAAGCTGTGGATCGATGAATTACCCATGCTCATCAACCTGTTTCGGGGTGATTTGAAACTGGTGGGAGTACGACCTCTGAGCCAGCACTATTTTGACCTCTATTCAAAAGAGTTACAGGAAAAACGTATTAAATTCAAGCCAGGGCTAATACCTCCGTACTATGCCGATATGCCGGAGACCCTTGATGAGATTCAGGCTACTGAGATGAGGTACCTGGACTCTTACGAAAAGCACCCTTTGCGCACGCAGTGGAGATACTTCTGGAAAGCGTTGAAGAATATTCTGTTTAAGAGGGCAAGGTCTGCGTAGTGGTTATTAGCATTTTCGGTTTTGCTTCTTCGGTTTTGGAATTTCGGTTTTGGAATTTCTTTCTTGGGATTTCTTTCTTTGTGTCAGTCTGAGGATTCTTCCTCTGTGTCAGTCTGAGGATTCTTCCTCTATGTCAGTTCCATTAACTGTGATGTTTCCAATTTGAGCGATAATATCCTTATCCTGTTTTCGTCACTCTCCTTCGTCTGATTCATTATGTTATTGTTAATCTGTGAGATAGATCTTTGATTATAACGTTTTAGCATGTTGGGAAAAGAATATTAACTCATAACCTACATTACAAAAGAGCAGATTACGGAAAACAAATTGTCGTTACAGTGTCACGAGAATTAGTTGCAAAGTTTGGTAAGGAACAAATAGAACTACTTGAAATAAATAAAGATGGAATTATGGTAGCAGAATATTGGACTGAATTACCCCCCAGAGAGATATTAGAAGCAAAACTACATGAAGCCTTAATTGAAGCTCGTGAACGAATTCAAAGAAAGAAACTAATGCAATAGATATACGCTGTTGCAGCACCCAATTTAGATGATTCCCTTTTGAATATCAAAGCACTTCAGCGATTGGGTGTCCCAATGGCGAATTCAGGAGGAGAGTTATGTAAATGGATTGTATTTTTTCGTCACCAAACGGATCAAGGAGCCCTCTTTTGTTCTGTTATTAACTTGCTGGAAAGATTCTCTTTTCAGCTAAAAACTGTGTGATAATCTCCAGGTTATCCTCCTCCGGTTTACAAATAATGCTGGGATCAGCCGGTATTTCGTAGGGTATATCAACACCTGGCAAGCCGGAGATCTTGCCCTCATCAGATAACTTATATAATTCCGGCTTAAAGTTCCTGCAATACTCCAGGTCCGAATCCACATAGATCAGATGAAAACGCTCCTTCCCAATTATCTCAGCTGCTTGCTGCCTGATATCCTCATTCGGCGAAATAAATGAACATATGGTAATGATTCCCTGGTCGTTAAGAATTCTGCATATATGAGCCACCCGCCTTAAGTGTTCTGCCCGGTCTGCCGGGGAGAAATCAAGCTCTTTTGAGAGTCCCGAACGAATAGTGAAACCATCAATCAACACCACAATTACTTCTAAGTCGAATAGTCTTCTTTCGAGCGAGTAGGCCAGATTATTTTTACCGGAACCATGGAGTCCGGTTATCCACAAGGTAGTTCCAACCTGGTTGTACCTACTAATGTATTCTGATCTGTCAATCAGCCCCTGCCCCCTCTCTATTCTTTGTTTGGCTTCTGATGTGATTCTGGAAGGAAGGTCTCTTTGATCTAGTTTATCAATAATCATTCCCACCCCAACGGTGTTGTTGGTTATGGGATCAATTAATATAAACGAACCGGTCTGCCGGTTCTTCTCATACGGATCGAAAAACAGCGGTTTTGAGGTGGTAATGATCACCCGCCCAATCTCATTCAACTCGAGACTCCCAACCTCCGATTTCTCAAGAGAATTCACATCCACCCTATAACGGATCCTGTCAATACGTGCCCGGGTAGTATGAGTGGTATGCTTAATATAAAACTGTGTTGATATATCCAGTTTATCCTCATTCATCCAGACCAGCATTGCCTCAAACTGACGTTCTATCCGGGGCATGTTATCGGGATGTACGATCATTTCACCCCTTGAAATATCGATCTCGTCTTCGAGGGTAAGCGTCACTCCCTGTGGAGTAAATGCCTCTTCAAGCTGACCGTCATAGGTGATAATCTCTTTAACCCTTGAACTAATACGTGAAGGCAGGGCAATAACCTGGTCTCCTTTCCTGATCAGCCCCGATGAAATCTTACCGGAAAACCCTCTGAAATCCAGATCAGGACGTAATACATATTGAACAGGTAGTCTGAAATCCGTGTAGTTATTATCACTGCTCACATGGACTGTTTCCAACAGTTCAAGCACGCTTCTGCCATGGTACCAGGGCATTTTCTCTGAAACTTCAACTACATTATCACCCTTTAATGCGGAAATAGGGATAAAATCCACAT
>JAUVKN010000020.1 GCA_030596245.1 Bacteroidia bacterium
CAGGTAAGGGAGCGAAATAGACAAATATGCCAAGCACAACCAGGATACCAGTGACAATGTAGAAAGGGAGAATAATATCATTCACCTGTACATCTTTCAAATCAATGAAAATCCCAAGGAAAACTGGTGCAATCCACCATGCCAGTTTGTTCATAATTCCCATAAGGCTCATGCGAACAGCTGCAGTATCCACAGGACCTATAATGGTTATATAGGGATTTACGGCACCCTGCAACAGGGTGTTTCCAATACCCCCTACAAAGAGTGCTACCAGGAATAGCGGAAAGCTAACGGCGTTGGAGGAGGGAACAAATAATAGCATCCCCAGTGCCATAATAAAGAATGCAATCATCATCGCTTTTCGATAGCCGATCTTTTTAATTACCCACCCGGTTGGACGGCCAAAGATGACAAATGCCGAGAAAATTGCAGCTGTGACCAGGTAAGATTGTCCGGTGGTGAGATTAAAGGCAGATCTCAGTGCTGGTGTCAGGAATCCGCTGATCCCAACTCCAAAACCGATCATAAAAAATACTATGCCGATAATCATTAGCGGAATAACCGGGCCGATCTTTTTGCTAATTGAATTGCTCATTGCAGGATGTTTTAGTTGTTTCGTTATTATTTCTGATGCGCATAAAATTAATCTTTTATTGATAAAGTCAAATAATTTAAACTTGATAAGTACTTTTACGATTGCTTAAACATACCAAGAACACTTATTCCTATGAACACAACACTTTTGATCCTTGCAGCAGGAATGGGAAGCCGCTATGGCGGAATGAAACAAGTCGATCCATTTGGCCCATCAGGCGAAACCATCACCGACTATTCTATTTACGATGCCATGAAGGCAGGTTTTGACCGTTTTGTCTTCGTGATCTCACCAAAAATGGAGGAGGATTTTAAAACCAATTATGTTAAGAAGTTCCCTTCTCATCTGAAGGTTGACTACGTAATACAATCCATCGATAACATCCCGGAAGGTTTTACACTGCCTGATGATCGTATCAAGCCATGGGGAACAGCCCACGCTGTACTTATGGCAAAGGATGCCATTAATGAACCTTTTGCAGTGATCAACGCGGATGATTTTTATGGAAAGGAATCTTATACGATCATGCATGATTTCCTGGTGGGTACTACGGAGGAGGTTCCGGGCCAGTACTGCATGGTCGGTTTTGAACTGCAGAAAACAGTATCGGAGCATGGATCGGTGGCACGAGGTGTTTGCCAGGTGGATGACAATGGATTTTTAATTGGTATGGTGGAACAGACAAAGGTCTTTCTGAAGGATGGAGGGATCGTCTATGAAAATGAAGACGGATCGGTGCACCCACTGGACCGCATGGACACAGTTTCCATGAACTTGTTTGGATTCACCCCTGACTTCTTTGACCATATTGAAGAGGTTTTCAAGATGTTTATCAGGGAGAACATTCAGAATCCCAAAGCAGAACTCTATATCCCCCTGGTGGTGGACAACCTGATCAATGCCGGGAAAGCACGAATGTCGGTGCTTCAGACCTCCGAGTCGTGGTTTGGGGTGACCTACCAGGATGATAAACCTAAGGTGTTGAGTGCAATTCGTTCTCTGGTCGATAGTGGACTTTATCCCGAGTCATTGTGGGGTTGATTCATAAGGAGTGTTGATGCCACATTCCAGACTCAATACGATCCTTCTGGCCATTCTTTCTTGCATGTTATGGTCTACGGCATTTGCCGGGGTAAAGATCGGACTGGAGTATACAACCCCTCTTCAGTTTGCCGGTACCCGATTTTTCATTTCAGGATTGCTGGTTTTCCCATTGGCCTTAAGGATCAATCCATCCTATTTCCGTATCGTGCGGGATAATCTGAAAATGATCCTCCTGTTTGCTTTTCTTCAGACCTTTTTGCAATACGCCATGTTTTATACCGGTATTAATATGATTCCGGGTGCCGTAGCAGCCATTGTAATAGGCTCACAACCACTTTTTATTGCCATGGTTGCTCACTTTATGATGCCTGGTGACCGGATGACCATGGTAAAAACCATGGTTATTCTATTCGGTATTATAGGAGTGGTTCTGGTCAGCTTTGGAAAAGATCCGAATTCTGGAACTGGCACTATTGCACTTCTTGGGATCCTGCTAATGCTGGGGATAAATGTGCTATCTGGTTTTAACAATGTATTGATCGCCAGTGAGAAAGGGAAGATTCCTCCGCTGGTGATCAGCTCAGCTTCAATGACAATAGGAGGGTGTGCCCTGTTTCTTTTTTCCATTCCTTTTGAAGGATTGCAAATCGCGCCTAAACCGTTGCCATACTATCTTTCATTGGGATGGCTAAGTATACTTTCTGCAGTAGCCATCTCAATTTGGGTTACCCTGCTGAAAAGGCCTGGAATTGTGGTCTCCGATCTAAACCTGTGGAAATTCCTGATTCCGGTTTTCGGAGCTGTTTTAAGCTGGATATTACTCCCAGCCGAACAACCAGGACCAATTACACTGGCCGGGATGATGATCATTGCTTCCTCGCTTGTGATTTTGAACCTGGTTCACAGGAAAAATCGTACAATCATTGACTCTCCTCGCAGCAAGCTGCAAGATATCATCGATTGATTGTTTATTTTAATTGTGCTCGCTAACCCCGAAGTAGAACTTCGGAGAATGCGCTCGCGTAATTCAAGAAAAAACCTAACTTTATGGGGTAATTCTTCCATGAGAATTCCAACCCTTACATATCTGTTTGCGTTTGCTTTGGTTACGCTTTCGAATCTTCATGCTCAGGAGTCTCTTGAGGCAGTGAAAGGTGTCATTGATTTGAGGGGATACAACTTTAAGACAGAAGGAGCTGTGGAGCTGGCAGGGGAATACGAGTTTTATTGGAATCAAATACTCAATCCGGCCATTGAAGGAGATACCGGTGAGATGACTTATGTGAAAGTGCCGGGTTCCTGGTTCAGGTTGAGAAACGAGTATCCCGAAATTGAACGCTATGGTTTTGCAACTTACAGGTTGTTACTTTTACTCCCTGAAAAGGTGGATGAGTTGACATTCAAGATTGAGGATGTCTTTTCGGCTTCAGGATACTTTCTTAACGGCAAAGCGATTGATTACCTCGGATTTCCCGGTGTGAATAAGTACCAGACGGTGATCAAATATAACCGGCCTCTGGTCACCGGAACAGTGAATAGCCAGGAAGTTGAATTGCTCATCAGGGTTTCTAATTTTGATCACAGGTTTAGCGGTATCGTTGGAGGGATCACAATGGGCTTACCCGATCAGATGCAAAAGGCGAGGGAGAAAGATCTGTTCAGGGGTCATTTCCTGATCGGGGCATTTCTGATCATCGGTATTTACTTTCTTGGCCTGTATCTGATCAGGTCAGAGCATTACAGACTCTACTTTTCGTTGATCTGTATGTTAATGGCATTACGGGTGGTCATGATACTTGAATTGCCTGTCATCAATGAAATGAATCTGAATGGGCTAACCATGGCCAGGTTGGATTACCTCAATATCTATTTCTTTGCTCCATTTTTTACATTGATGATCCGCTCCATTTTTCCCATTGAATTTTCTAAACTGATTTTCAGGATCATCATTTGGATCTCTGCGGTCTTTATTGCCGTGGTGGTGGTTTCTCCTGTCAGTCTCTTTTCTTATACCCTTCCGTGGTTTTTTGGATTCTTCATTTTGGTGAGTCTTGTTTTTCTGTACGTTGTTTTACTCGCCTGGAGCCGGGGAAGAAGCCATGCTACTGCTTTTACCATTGGCTTGTTGATTCTTTTTGCTGGTGCCTTAAATGATATGTTGAACGAGATTGATGCCATTGACACTGCTTATATTATTCAGTATGCAATGTTTATATACCTGTTAATATATGCCTACATATTTGCAGATAAATCAAATCACATCCAGAAGAAGGCTGAAAAACTCGCCACTGAAGTGAGCCAGGTAAGAAACAATTTGGAGGACCTGGTGGAGGAGCGTACCACCGAGTTGCAAACCATGTCGAAGCAGCTGGAACGTCAAAAAAAGAAACTTGAATCTACCAACCGCGACCTGGTTGAGGCCATGAATGCCCGCAACAGACTGTTTGCTATTATCGGTCATGATGTAAAAGCACCTATCGGATATACACGGCAAGCTTTGGAAATGATCCTGGAAAATCCGGATGTGTCGGATGAGGAGAGGGATGAACTGTTGAAGATGATAGCCAGCTCCTCGGAAGTAACCTACAACCTTCTGGACAACTTACTGGTTTGGGGTAGGTCCCAGACCGGGAAATTGAAGGCAACTGTGGTGAAGTTTAAACTGAAATCTTTGATTGATGAGAGCCTGGAGCTGGTCAATATCGGATTGAAGGATAAACACCTGAAAGTTGAGGTGTATGTGAGCGAGGAACATTTCATCGAAGCAGACAGGGACCAGCTCTATATTGTGATCAGGAACTTGCTCAGCAATGCCATCAAATTTACACCGGAAAACGGCCGTATTTATATTTCATCGAAGAAGCAAAAAGGGGAGGTGATCCTTTCCATTCGCGATACAGGGATAGGGATTCCTGAAGCAATCCAAAGTAAGCTATTTGATGCCAAGTCGCATATCTCTTACAATGGGACCCAGGGCGAGAAAGGTTCCGGGTTGGGATTAAAAATATGCCATGAGATTATTCAATCCAACAACGGCTGGATGAAGATCGAAAGCGAGACAGGCAAAGGAACTACCCTCTTGATCGGGATCAAAGCAGGCAGAAAATAACCTTGTTATATGAAAGCACTTACGATCAAGTCAGTTGAAGTACTGGATGAGGCCATGCAGACCGACGTTCATCACACTTTTGGGATGGAGCACTATACCGATTATGTATTCAAACCAAGGAGCGATCAGAAATATTCAGCAACCATCGTACTGGAGGAGAGTGCCGAAGTGATCAGTAACATTGAATCACGTAGTGCTACATTCCCCGATCATGAGTTTCTGATCGATGACCTGAACATGGAACAGAATACCATTGAAAGGTACCGGGTGAAAAATGGAAACATCATCGAGAAGCTTCAGTCAGGATGGGAATGGAAAAAATAGCACTCAATACTTGCTGAGATCGTCCTTAATCTTTAGATTTAATCTTAACCCTGGTGGGTCTGAGGCCTTCTGCACTGGCGCTGATGATCAGATCGCCCGGTTCACTTCCTGCCTGCAGGATTAATAATTGCTTTCCTCTTCTGACCTCTTTGGATGTGGACTTATTGGGTGTATGATCTGCCAGATCCCCATTGTCTATGACCCTGATCCTTCCGGGTCCATCCAGCTGGTAATTGACCAGGTGGTTGCTGCTCGGATTGAGTACGCCGGTGCTATCTACTACCTTTGTGGTAATATGGACCATGTCTCTACTGTTGGGTTTGATCTCATGCCGGTCGGGATGCATGGCCAATTGGTAAGGCGCAGAAGAGGTGGTTAGCGTGTCTGAAACTTTTTGAAGTTTACCCCTGTCATCTTTATAAAATGCATGGGCCACCAATTCTCCGGGTTCATAAGGAATGTGGGCCTTAATAACCCCGTCGGTGAATGATTTTCTCTCAAGTGCATTAACCAGGCGGTTATTCAGATGTAATTCCACACGGTCACAGTTGGTAAAGATCACCACCTCCTTATTGGCTGTATCGTTTTCAAAGCTCCAGTGTTCAACCAGCGGAGCACCTACCCAGCTGGTTTGCCAGCTTGTAAGCCTGTTTAGTGAATCGGCCAGCAATGAATCCTTTACGGTAAGCTTTACAATAGCATCATCCCTGTATTGTGCACCAATGTACCAGGCATGGGGTTTGATAAAGCCGTTAGTAAGCATTAGCCCGTTCCTTAATCCCCTGTCGGGCCAACCTGTAGATTCTCCAAGATAATCGATCCCTGCCCAGATGAACTGCCCAGCAACATATTCTTCCATATCATTCCATGAATTGTCGGCATAGCTGATTATCTGGTAATCCTCCTTGCGTTTTGTACCGTAGGCCTTGGTTTCGGTGGCAATAAATATCAGTTCGGGGTACTGTTTGTGCCAGGTATTGAATGAGTCGGTCATGTAATTGTATGATACTACCGGAGAGACATGAATCATCCTTGAGGGCACTTCATGTTTGGCAGCATTTCCGGGGTGCAGCGCAGCTGTAACCATGCGGGACGGATCAATGGCCTTGACCAGATCCATAAGGTCGTTATACCATGCTACTCCTTTAGATGGATTGTTAAGTTGTTCCATGGTTTCGTTGCCGACACTCCAGAGAACCACTGAAGGGTGGTTTCGGTCGCGCCGAATGAAGTTGGCCAGATCGGTCTCCCAGGTTTCAGCGAACTTAACTGCATCATCATCGCCATGCCAGGTCTCTTCCCATTTGTCATACATCTCATCGATCACCAGGAAACCCATCCGGTCACACAGATCAAGTACCTCCGGAGCATGTGGATTGTGTGCAAACCTAAGTGCATTCACACCCAGTTCTTTCAAGAGGTCAAATCTCCTTTTCCAGCTCTTCAGCGGGATGGCTGCACCCAGCTCACCGCCGGCATGGTGCAGGCAAACACCTTTCATCATCACTTTTTCTCCGTTAAGCAGAAAACCTTTGTTCGGATCGAACTCCACCGATCGGATCCCATGAATTGTTTTAACATGGTCGATCTGTTTGTTCCTGTCCATCAGGTAACAGTTCACTGCATAAAGGTTCGGTTGTTCGGGTGACCAGAGCATAGGGTCCTCGATCTTGAATGTTCGAAGGGTGGTCCCTTTACTTGTGGGCTCCATGAATTCACTACTCTTTCCTTCTGCAACAAGGCGACCCCTCGGATCTACAATATCGTAACGAACTTCGAAACGTTGCGGCTTTCTGCCATTGTTCAATAACTCAAGTGAAACAGTCAGGTCAGCGTCACCTGTACTGTCAATAACCGATGTAACGGCATTTCCCCATATGGGCATATGCAGTAAATTGGTGGTGATCAGCCTTACATGCCGGTATATCCCACCACCGGAATACCATCTGTCAATAGGCAAATTGCTGCAATCGGTCCTGACTACTATTACATTCATTGTGTCGGTTCGCACAAGAGCGGTGATGTCGTGGTAAAAGCTGGCGTAACCGTAAATTTGTTTTCCAAGGTGGGTTCCATTAAAGTATACATCGGCATTCATCTGTATCCCTTCAAACAGGAGGTAGAACTGTTTGTTGTCCTTGTATTCGGACAGGTCAAGAGTTTTTCTGTACCAGCCTATGCCACCGGGAAAGTATCCACCCTGGGTGCCAGAAGGACTGTTTATGTTTACTGGTTGTTCAATCATCCAGTCGTGGGGAAGGGAGACATAATTCCAATCGGAATCATCGAATTTCGGATCGGAAGCTTTGCCGGGATCGTTTTGAATAAACCTCCAGTTCAGATCAATGGTAGTGTCGACCCGGGGTTGAGTATCCCTTGTCCTGTAGATAAACAGGGTGGCCAGAATAAAGACAATACTCAGTATGATCCAGTGAACTGTTTTCATCAATAATTGGAGCTATTTAGAAGGTATTCGAATCGATTAATAAATTTATGTATGGTATCAAAATGGGCGGCTTTGAGCCTGCGATTCACTGCAGGTTGGGAGATGCCAAGCATTTTGCTGATCTCCATCTGGTTCTTTCCCGTTAGGTTAAGGAACACTGCCTCCGCTTGCTCATCCGACCAGTCATGGATCATAATATCCATGAAACTACAGGTGAGATCAAACTCTGTATTTAAGGATTTTTCCGGCGCAACAATGCTCAATCGCTGGTTACGTTTCATTTTCCCGATTCCGGTGGTGGCTGTTCTGAAAGCGGTTCCATCAGATTCTCTCAGGTGGTCCTGTGCAAATTCAACGGGGCCGATCCCTTCACAGACCTTCAGTTCGAGTCTTTCAGAGAGCTCTTTGTACGCCAAAAACCGAAATGCACTGAACAACATGATCACCGATCGCATGGAGTGAATGGGATATTCAGAAAGGGCAAGGAATTCATCCATCCTGATGATCTCATATTTAAGCTTGCCTTTCTCTGGTACCAACCTGTTGACAGCTTGAAAGGAAGCACGAATCAGGTCAGGAATCCTACTGAATTGCTCATCCGACACCCTGGCTCCAGGGGCAAGTTCTCCCGCGACAACGGCGTAATGTGCCTTTTTTGTCATTCCAATCTAAATAATATTAATTCGGGTATTTCGGGGTTTATTATGAAAAATGGTTAGATGCCAAATTTATAATAATTAAAGCTTATTTTCCTAACTTCTACGCAAAAAAGAACATACTCGGGAATATGCACCATTTAGCTGTAAATTTTAAAATACTAATATGTAGTCGTTTAGACGTGAAATATGCTAAAGATTAGATTCATTCTGAATAACTCATACCATCTTATAGAAACCATGTAATACTGGCGATTAGTGTTATTTTTACACTTTTATTAATTGAACTTCTTATTAAAATGAATAACAATGGTTAAAGCGTTTGGCATTATACTTACAACACTCCTATTGTTAAATGTACAGGCCCAGGAACCCACCAGGTGGAGAGGACCGTCTGGAGATGGTATCTACCCTGAAACCGGATTGCTAAAACAATGGCCAGCCAACGGGCCGGAAATCCTCTGGTCCTACGAAAATTTGGGACAGGGTCATTCGTCGGCAGCAGTCAGCAATGGTTTTGTTTATACCTCTGGCATGATTGAAGGGAAAGGATATCTGTTCAAGTTTGAATTGGATGGTACGCTTGTTTACAAGAAATCCTACGGACCTGAGTATACAGAAAGCTGGTACGGTACAAGGGGTACACCCGTGATTGTGGGAGAGAAGATCTACCTGGAGAGTGGTCATGGCAAGCTGGTCTGTTTTAATAATTCAGATGGGAAGATCCTGTGGAGCAAGAATTTATTCAAGGATTTCGATGGTAAGAACATTCAGTGGGGAGTGAATGAAACCCCGGTAATCGATGGTGATATCATCTATGTTACTCCGGGTGGAAGGAAATATAATGTGGTTGCACTTGACAGGCACACAGGAAAACTGATTTGGACCAGTCCGGGTAAGCGAGAGTTGTCGGCCTATTGCACTCCCGTTTTGTTTGAACATAACGGAAGAAAAATACTTGCCACACATACAGCCTCTCATCTGATCGGATTGGATGCAGCAACAGGGAAAATGCTCTGGTCGCACAGCCAACCCAACGAGTGGTCAGTTCATCCCAATACCCCTCTCTACCACAATGGTGAACTTTACTATTTCAGTGGTTATGGACAGGGTGGTGGAATGTTGAAACTCAGTGCAGATGGGAGCTCTGTTTCACAAAAGTGGAGAAACAGAACCATCGACAGCCGTATGGGAGGTGCTATATTGCTGGACGGCTACATTTATGCATCAGGTGATAACAACCGGGAGTGGCGCTGCCTGGAGTGGGAAACCGGAAAAGAGATGTACGCTTCCGCCACCATAGCTAAAGGAACTTTAATTTACGCCGATGGAATGCTTTACTGTTACAGTGAAAGGGGAGAACTGGCTCTTGTGAAAGCGGATCCGTCAGGATTTCAGATTGTCAGCAAAACCAGAGTTTTGCTTGGATCCGAACAGCACTGGGCACACCCCATGATCCATGATGGTGTACTTTATGTGAGGCATGGAAAGGCACTTATTAGTTATAAGGTAAAGCAGTGAATTAGTGGGAAAAGGGAAAAGGTGAAAGTGGGAAAGAATAAAAGTTATAAAGTGAAAAGTTAATTTAATATGTTTATGAAAGTTAGAGAGTTAGGATATAAGGTTTGGGAGATGAGATTTCTTATTCTGATGATATTTTTTGGGCAAATGGTGGTGGTTGAGGCACAGGAGACGCAGTGGAGAGGTCTCAATCGGGATGGAAAGTATCCCGATACAGGCCTTTTAAAAGAGTGGCCCAAAGGAGGGCCTGAGATGATCCTTAAGAAGGAGGGATTGGGCAACGGCTATTCTACCCCGATCCTTTACGAGGGTATGGTGTATATCAGTGGAAGGAGGGACAGTGTGGATGTGGTGACCAAACTTGATTTGCAGGGCAATATCCTGTGGGAAACCACCTATGGCCTTGCATGGGATAAATCCTTCCCGGAAACCAGGAGTACCCCTACCATTGAAAATAAACGCCTCTACATTATGGGAGGACTGGGAACGGTCGTATGTCTGGATACAGAATCGGGTAACATTGTATGGAAGAGAAATACTCATGAAGAATTCAAAGCTGAATTCCATACCTGGGGGATGACGGAATCCCTTCTATTAACAGAAAATACAGTAATCTCATCACCGGTGGGAGAGCGGACGGCCGTTGTTGCGCTGGATAAGAAGGATGGTTCACTTATATGGGAATCAGAATCGCTGGGTGGTGCAAGATCCTATGCTTCGCCGTCACTAATCAATCACAATGGAAGGGAGATGATTTTATTGATCTCCTCAAAGGATTTTTTCGTTTTAGACCCTGAAAACGGAGCTCTGATCTGGTCTTTTGATATTGTCACAGATTTAACAGTAAAGGGACGCAGAATTAGTACAAATACACCTGTTTATCATGAGGGTTCTGTATTTGTGACCAGTGGCTATAATGACGACTGCATGATGTTCACGCTTTCTCCAGATGGAAGTGAAGTCGAGTTGAAATGGAATAATGATGCACTCGATACACACCACGGAGCAGTGATCCTTTTGGATGGCTTTCTCTACGGCTCCAACTGGATCAATAATGGCAATGGAATCTGGGTTTGTATGGAGTGGGAGACCGGAAAGGTAATGTACGAAGAGAAGTGGTACAACAAAGGTTCTATTATCTTTGCAGACGGACTCTTCTATGTCTATGAGGAGAAGCAGGGGCATGTGGGATTGGTGGAGCCATCCACTGAAGAATTCAGGGTGATCAGTTCCTTCAAGATTGAAGGTGGTTCAGGGCCTTACTGGGCACACATGTCAATCTACGATAAAAAGCTGTTTGTCAGGCATGGTGAAGTGCTGTTTATTTACGATATTGAGCAGAAATAGTGATCAGGTAAAAAGAGAGTAGAGGTGAGAGAAAAGTTGGACTTAAACACTTCAAATATAGCAACAGGTCTATTGGTCCTGGCTGGCGTTATCTCCATAGGATGGTGGCTGGCCAAAGACCCGGTAGATGAACTTGTGACTACTCAGCCCGGTCTCGATAACCGGGGGGCCCACACTGCGGTTGCAGATATTGATATTGGGGCCTATTTTGAAAGTATGGGTACCATTGAAAGCGAACTGCAGGAGAGCTGGCCCAGATTTCGGGGAGCGCATTTTGACAACACCAGCCGCTCACAAGTATCTCTTATCGAAAGTTTTCCTGCTGATGGACCTCATGTGATGTGGAAAGTGGAATTGGGGGAAGGACATGCCGGGGCTGCCATTTATAAGGGAATGGTATACGTCATGGATTATGATGAAGAGGAGCGGGCAGACCTGTTGCGTTGTTTCTCATTGGTAGATGGGAGTGAATTATGGGAAAGGGGATACCATATCAATTTAAAAAGAAATCATGGAATGTCACGGACGGTTCCTGCAGTAACGGAGGAGCATATATTGACCATCGGACCGCGAAGTCACGTGATGTGCGTTCGCAGAGAGGATGGAGCGTTTCTCTGGGGATTGAATGTTGAGAAGGAGTATGAGGCAGAGATACCACTCTGGTACACCGGTCAGTGTCCGCTCATCGATGACAATAAAGCGATCATTGCACTGGGTGGTACTTCCCTGATGGTGGCGCTTGATATTGAAAGTGGCGAAGTGCTCTGGGAAACACCCAATGAATCAGGATGGCTGATGTCCCATTCGTCAATATTACCCTGGAAATTTGAAGGGGTAAAAATGTACGTATACAGCGCTTTTGGCGGAGTATGTGGGGTGGCAGCTGAAGGACCCAATGCCGGGGAGATCCTGTGGCAAACCACTGCATGGAATCACCAGGTGGTGGCTCCGGCACCCGTATGTATGCCCGATGGTAAGATATTTTTAACAGCCGGATATGGCGCAGGAGCCATGGTGCTTCAATTGACAAAATCCGGTGACCGGTTTAATGTTGAGGTGTTAAACGAGTACGCTCCAAAAGAGGGACTGGCCTGTGAGCAACAAACACCGGTAGTGTTTGATGGCCACCTGTTGGGAATCCTGCCCAAGGATGCTGGTCCGTTGAGGAACCAGCTGGTTTGTGTTCATCCGGATGACTTTACAAAAACCATTTGGACCAGCGGTCAGGACAAGCGATTCGGGTTGGGACCCTATATGATAGCCGACAATAAACTCTTTATTTTAAGCGACGATGCGACCCTTACCATTGCAAGGCCCAGTACACGGGAGTACATAGAATTGGATAGTTACCGTGTTCTTGAAGGTCATGATGCCTGGGGTCCGCTTGCCATCGCAGATGGATACCTGGTGATGCGGGATTCAAAAACGATGGTTTGTCTTGACCTGGCAACATCCAGGCAGTAGAGAAAAATATCAAAACTGATTAGACATGAAAAAAAGAAGTCTGACAATAGTGGTACTGGTGATCCTGGCGGTGATTATTGGTGTGATCTTGTTTGATTTCCTCACCAAACGTCCGGACAGGCGAGGTACGAATCCATATGCGCTGGAGGTGGATCAATATAAAGTGGTGGATGAAGCATTGATCTCTCATAAAGAGACACGCAACTTCTCTCTGGGTTTATTGACTGCCTCAGGGATATATTATCACAACGATAGCCTCTTTATTGTGGGGGAATCTTCCCTGGTAGTAATTACAAAGGATGGAACCTCTGCAGGTCTCTTCGAGATATTGCCCCATCCTACCAGCCTTGTGGTGGAAGATCTCTATCTCTATATCGGATATAAGAACTTTGTGGCAAAATACGACCATATGGGTCTGTTGCTGGGACGTTGGAGCGACCTGGGGGAGCGGGCTGTGATCACCAACCTGGCCATCAAAGAGGACCGGGTGTATGTGGCTGATGCAGGCAACAGGAAGGTGGTCATCTTTGACAATGAAGGTGTGAAGATTGGCGAATTTGAAGGGAAGGCTGAATCGGAAGCGGGACATGGATTCATTGTGCCCAGCGCAAATTTTGACCTGGTGGTAAACAGTTACGGCGAATTGTGGGTGGTTAATCCAGGCAAGCATGCCCTTGAGAATTACAGTGATGACGGTCGAATACGTGGATTCTGGGAGAGGGCATCCTTCGAAATAGACGGATTTTTGGGATGTTGCAATCCCTCCAGAATTGCAGTCATGGAGGATGGTTCATTTATTACCAGCGAAAAAGGGTTGGTTCGGATCAAGATCTATGACCAGTCGGGTAAGCTTATAAGTGTGGTGGCTCCTCCCGATCTCTTCAAAGAGGAAGGCAAGGCCCCGGATGTATGTGTGGACGAACAGGGGGTAGTCTATGCGCTTGATTTTGATAAAGATATGGTAAGAATATTTGAACCAAAAGGAGATGGTTAGAAGAGATTTCATACATAGCATGGCACGAGGCGGTCTGGTGGCTGCCCTGGCTGCCCTCACAGGGTTTCTTGTTACCAGAAGACAGGTGACCCTGCAGGCCGATTGCGCTGAAAATTTTCAATGTAGGAGTTGCAGCAAATTAAGTCATTGTGAATTGCCGGAAGCCAAAACATTACGTGATCATGGAGAAGAAGGACAAGGATAAGGATAAAGGGTACAACAGGCGTGAGTTTATTAACAATGGTGTTCGGCTTACCTTGGGACTCACAGTAGTTGGGACGGGAGCATTGGCATTGACGCGTTCTACCGGGAAGGATTATGTCTGGCAGATAGACCCTTTCAAGTGTACCCAGTGTGGTCGCTGTGCCACGGATTGTGTGAAGGCCGAATCGGCGGTAAAATGCGTGCATGCATACGATTTGTGTGGGTATTGCGACCTGTGTGGGGGCTACTTTAAACCGGGCGCCAAACTGGAAACCGGAGCAGAGAACCAGCTCTGTCCTACAGCTGCCATACAGCGTAAATTTATTGAAGAACCCTTTTTCGAATATATCATTGATGAAGAGCTTTGCATTGGTTGTGGAAAGTGTGTAAAGGGATGTGCTGCATTTGGGAATGGATCACTTCAGCTGCAGATCAGACACGACCTCTGTTTGGATTGTAACCAATGCTCTATTGCAACTGTTTGCCCATCTGATGCCATTAGCAGGATTCCGGCCAATGAACCTTATATCATTAAGGGTGATTTTATAAAAAATAAAGAGGGTTGATATGCTGAAAAAGATCCCCAACATCACTACCCTTATTATCCTTTTTTTACTGCTGACCGGAAATCTTCTTCAGGCGCAGCAGCGGTTCCCAAAACCCGAATTTGAAACGGGGTATGTGCAGCCATCTCCCACCACACCTGAACCCAGGTCCATAGCGCTGGAGTATTTCGATGTTTTTGTGCTGCTTGCGGTCCTTTCGCTTGCATCCTGGCTTGCAGTCCGGAAAAGATCCCGGAGGGGATTGTTGTGGTTGTCCATATTTTCGTTGATCTATTTTGGATTTTACCGGGATGGGTGCATCTGCTCCATAGGCGCTATCCAGAATGTGGCGCTCTCGATTTTTGATCCCGCTTATGCCATTTCATTGGCCGCCCTTCTGTTCTTTATATTGCCTCTGCTATTTGCCCTCTTCTTTGGCCGGACATTCTGTGCTGCTGCCTGTCCGTTGGGGGCCATCCAGGACCTGCTGGTGATCAATCCCATTTCCATTCCAAGCTGGATCAGGAAGACCCTGGGATTTATCCCGGTAATCTACCTTGGATTATCAGTACTTTTCGCAGCTACAGGAAGCGACTTTATCATTTGCCGGTACGACCCATTTGTGGGCATCTTTCGAATGGATGGCCCATTCCTGATGATTTTTTTAGGAATCACCTTTCTTCTTCTCGGTATGTTTTTTGCCAGGCCCTACTGCCGCGTCTTCTGTCCATATGGTGTTTTGCTGGGCTGGTTGTCCAGATTTTCAAAATGGCACCTGTCCATTACCCCCTCGGAGTGCATTAAGTGTAAGCTTTGTAAAGATTCCTGTCCTTTTGATGCCATTGAACCTCCTGTGAGCCAGGAGTACAGGGCCCCAGAAGTGGCAAGGAAAAATCTAAAAAGGTTCATTCTCTATGTTGGTCTGATCCCGGTACTCACACTGCTGGGTGGGTGGATCGGATATAAATCCCACATCTACCTGAGCCGGGTGCATCCCGATGTCTACCTGGCTGAACTGATGATCACTAATCCGGAACTGAAGCAGGATCAGGAGAACCTGGATATCCAGGCATTCCTCGAATCCGGAGATACCTTCGAACAACTGGTAGAGGAGGCATCTCTGATTCGGAATAAATATAAAACAGGAGGCTGGGTATTGGGTGGCTTTATCGGTTTGGTATTGGGAATCACACTGATGAACCAGGTGGTCTTCCGGCGGAGAGAGGATTATGAACCGCACAAAGGGGACTGTTTTAGCTGCGGCAGATGCATGGACTATTGTCCGGTCGATAAAGTGCCTCAGCGCAAAATAAAATTTAAAAGTTATGGACCAAGAGAATAGAGTAAAAGTAGCTTATCGGGTAGCCCTGGTGACCGGGATCTTTTGCGCCGTTGTAGCACTGCTGCTTATTTTGAACTTCTGGCACATGAAACAGCATGAGCCCCTTGAGAGCGCAACCATTGAAGCACTTGTAAATCGTCTTTCACAGGAACCCAACAATGAGGAGTTAAAAGAGGAGATCAGAAGCTTTGATCTACTGGCTCGTAAGGCCTATTTTACCAGCCGCTGGCAGATTAAGACCGGCACCTGGTTGTTGTTGATTGGTGGAATCATCCTGGCCATCTCCCTGAAGATCTATACCGATCTCAGGGCCAGGATCGAACAACCGGAGGATATCACTGAAGAGTTGTTAAAGGCCAGGGCCAATGCCCAGTACTGGTTGTTTTTGTCGGGCGGAATTGTCCTGGGTTTTGCACTGTTCGCCGCGGCCATGAGTAATGATTATCTGAAGGATTTTCAACAAATGGCTGTCACTGAGGAGCCAGCCGGGGTTCAAAGTGATGTGGAAGTGATTGAATTGTTCCCATCCGATCCATCAAATGTTGTGGGTGATAGTGCGCAGGCGGATGAATCAGGAGAGGGTGCCGACCCGACCATTACCTCTGTCCTGGAGGGTGAAAGCGGATCCCAGGGAGGAGAGACCAATGCAGGAGTGACCAGTGTTTCCGGTACAGCCGCCGCTTCCTCTTCTGTCTCTTTCAAAAAGGAGGATTATAAAAAGTATCACGCCAGTTTCAGGGGATTTCAGGGATTGGGTGTTTCATACCATAAAAACATACCGGTGAGCTGGAACGGTTCGACGGGAGAAAATATCAAATGGAAAGTAGCATATTCCAAACCAGGGTACAACTCACCGGTGATCTGGGGAGATAAATTATTTATTTCAGGGGGTGATGCCCAGTCAAGGGTGGTAGCCTGTTATAATCGTCAGACCGGACAGTTGCTCTGGGAGCGTGAGGTAAGTGATATCCCGGGATCCCCGGCCTCTCCGCCAAGGGTAACTGACGACACAGGATTGGCTGCGCCCACCATGGCTGTGGATGGAAACCGTGTGTATGCCATCTTTGCCACAGGCGATGTGATCGCTTTTGATCTTGAAGGGAACAAAGTATGGGGAAGAAATCTGGGAGTACCCAACAACCACTATGGTCACTCCTCCTCCCTCCAGGTGTGGGAGAATAAACTGGTGATACAGTATGACACCAACACAAAGGGAAGGATGTTGGCGCTCAACACCACCAGCGGAGAGACGATTTGGGATGTGGAACGGCCGGTACATATCTCATGGGCCTCCCCGGCACTTATTGAAGTGAATGGGAAAATGCAGATAGTAGCCACTGCGGACCCTTATGTATCAGGTCATGACCTGGATTCGGGTGCTGAACTTTGGAAAGTGGAGGCGATGATGGGTGAAGTGGCACCATCCATTGCTTACGAAGACGGACTTGTTTTTGCCACCAATGAATATGCAAGACTGGTTGCGGTGAAGCCGGAACCGGGGACGACATTTACATGGGAGGACGATGAATACCTGGCCGAGGTCTCCAGTCCGGTGGCCTACAATGGACTACTCTACATAGCCACCAGCTATGGAGTCCTTGTCTGTTATGATACAAAGAGTGGAGAAAAACAGTGGGAGAAAGAGTATAATGACGGATTCTATTCCTCACCCATGATTGCGGACGGAAAATTGTATATCATTGATATGGGTGGTGTGATGCATATATTGAAAGCGGACAGAACAGGTACGGTGATCAGTGAACCGGAACTGGGGGAGGCAGGATTCGCACTTCCTGTATTTGCGAATGGGGTGATTTACCTTCGTGGTGATGAACATCTTTTTTGCATAGGGGAATAGGTGGTGGTTAATGGTTAATGGTTATTGGTTAGAATGTTAGAAAGGGAGTGAAGTGGAAGTTGATCCTAAGGATATAGATGGAATAGTTAATGAAGTGGGATCGGGGCAAAATGCTGTGATACCAGTACTTCAGGCCATACAGAATCGGTATAACTATCTTCCTGAAGAGGCCCTGAGAAGGGTTTGTGAGATATCGGAAATTACGCCGGCACGCATTGTGGGGGTGGCAAGCTTCTATTCGCAATTCAGGTTTCAGCCTGCAGGTGAGCATATAATAAAAGTTTGTGTGGGTACAGCCTGTCATGTAAAAGGTGCAGTGCAGGTGTATGATGCCATGAAAAGGGAACTTGGACTGGAGGAGAGCGAAGATACCACCGATTCGGGAGATTATACAATTGAAAAAGTCAACTGCCTGGGTTGCTGTACACTGGCTCCTGTGGTCCAGATCGACGAGGTCACTTATGGACATGTGAGTACATCACAGGTAGGAACAATAATATCGGATTTTGAAAGTCAGCAAGGCGGTGATGGTAAAAAACAGTATAAATATGCAGGTGGTGGTGAAGTTAAGGGTGAGATCCGGATTGGGCTGGGGTCATGCTGCGTGGCAAGTGGGAGTGATGAGATCAGAGATTCTGTGAGAGATACCATCGACCGGAATGGTCTGAATGTAAATCTGAAACATGTGGGGTGCGTGGGGATGTGTCACCAGGTGCCATTGGTGGAAGTGGTCCCTGCTGAAGGCGAAACAATTTTGTACTCCAAGGTGAAGGCGGCCGATGTGGAGCAAATTGTGGAACAACATTTCAAGCCAAAGAGCTTGCTGAAGAGGATCTCAAATAAGTTCTTACAGGCTGCTGATACCATACGTGACGATAGCCGGTGGATGGGCGTAGAGAGGTATTCTCTGGATGTGAGGGAAAAACATGTCTCCTCTTTTCTGGATAAGCAGATCCCTATGGCCACTGAGTTCAGGGGGGTCATCAATCCCCTGGATGTGGAAGAGTATAAAGCGCGCAATGGATTCAGGGGATTGGCAAGAGTATTGAAAGAGATGACCCCTGATCAGCTTGTCACTGAGATCTCCGAGAGCGGAATCCGGGGAAGAGGCGGTGCCGGATTCCCTACAGGTCAGAAATGGAAACTGGTTGCTTCAACCAAGAGCGATATAAAATATGTGATCTGTAATGGAGACGAAGGCGATCCGGGTGCATTTATGGACCGGATGTTGCTTGAATCATACCCCTACCGAATTATCGAGGGGATTATTGCGGCAGGTTATGCGGTGGGAGCTTCTGAAGGGATCTTCTATATCAGGGCAGAGTACCCTCTGGCAGTCAACCGGGTATTGCAGGCAATCGATATTTGCCGTGAGCAGGGGTACCTGGGGAAAGATATTTTAGGAAGCGGGTTGGATTTTGACCTTTCTGTATACCAGGGAGCAGGAGCATTTGTATGCGGTGAAGAGACAGCACTGATGGAATCCATTGAAGGGAAGCGGGGATTTCCAAGGATCCGTCCACCCTATCCGGCAGTGAAAGGATTGTGGGGGAGACCTACACTGATCAATAATACGGAGACGTTCGCGCAAATCGCGTACATTCTGAAGAACAGGGCTGCGGCATTTAACCGAATTGGTACTGCATCTTCCAAAGGAACCAAGGTTTTTTCCCTTGCAGGTAAAGTAGCCAGGGGAGGGTTGATAGAAGTCCCCATGGGGATGACTGTGAAGGAAGTAGTGGAGGAGATCGGGGGAGGAGTTGCCGGTGGCAGATCTTTTAAAGCTGTACAGATAGGGGGACCATCGGGTGGTTGTGTACCATCCTGGAAATCCGACACACCCATCGATTTTGAGTCACTGAACGAAGTGGGGGCCATGATGGGTTCGGGCGGACTGGTGGTATTGGACGACACAGACTGTATGGTGGACATTGCCAAGTATTTTTTGACGTTCACCCAGAATGAGGCTTGTGGAAAATGTAGTTTTGGCCGTATCGGGACCAAGCGCATGCTTGAGATTCTGGAAAAGATCACCACAGGGAAGGGGACAGAGAAGGACCTGGAGAATCTGGAAGATCTTGCGAATTGGACAAAGAAGGGAAGCCTGTGCGGACTTTGCCGGACTGCTCCCAATCCCGTTCTTTCAACACTGCAATATTTCAGGGATGAGTATGAGGCCCATATTAAAGGTGAGTGCCCGGCTGGAAAATGCAAGGACCTGATACGGTATGAAATTACCGATGACTGCATTGGTTGTACGCTGTGTGCCCAGGATTGTCCGGTAGATGCCATTGCATTCAAGCCGCATGAGAAGCATGAGGTGGATAACGAATTATGTATCAAGTGTGACGGATGCCGGCAGGTGTGTCCTGAAAACGCTGTAATTATTAAATAATAATATTCGCTTTCATGGTAAAGCTGAAAATCGATAACAGGGAAATTGAGGCAAAGGATGGATCGGTTCTGATGAAGGTGATCAGGGATACGGGAACCGAGGTACCCTCCATGTGTTACCTGGAGGGAGCTGAGCACTTTACCTCCTGTATGGTTTGTGTGGTAAAAGACCGAAGAAGTGGCAAGATGATTCCATCCTGCTCGTTGAATGTGGAGGAGGGTATGGATATTATCTCCATGGACGAAGAGGTGCATGAGGCTAGAAAGACCGCTCTGGAACTGATGCTCAGCGAACATGTGGGGGATTGTGAGGCCCCCTGTCAGATTACCTGTCCGGCCCATATGGATATTCCTTTGATGAACCGTCTTCTGGCTCAAGGGAAGTTTGCAGAAGCACACAGGGTGGTAAAAAAGGATATTGCATTGCCTTCGGTTTTGGGCCGGATCTGTTCGGCACCCTGTGAAGGTGCCTGTCGCCGAAAACCAATGGATGGTGCTGTCTCAATCTGTCTGCTCAAAAGATTTGCCGGCGACCATGATTTGAATAAGGAAACTCACTGGAATCCGGATAAGGCTGATGACAGTGGGAAAAAAATAACCATCATAGGTGCAGGACCGGCCGGTCTTGCAGCAGCCTATCACCTTGCGCTGATGGGGCACCGGTGTAAGGTGATTGATCGCAATAAGCTCGCTGGTGGAAGTTTATGCAAAGAGGTTCCCCGGAAGGAGTTGCCTGCCGATGTGCTGGCGGGTGAAATCCAACTGATCGAGCAGACCGGAGTTTTGCTTAAATTGGATGAAACCGTAGATGCTGATGCATTCAGAGAGCTTACAGCGTCCAATGATGCAGTGATTGTTGCTGTTGGAAAGGGTGAGAGTGGTGTGTCGGAGTGGGGACTTGCCATGCATGCAAAAGGAGTTGAGGCAAATGCAAAAACTTACCAGGTGGGCGACACCAATGTGTTTGTAGTGGGCAGTGCATTGAAGCCCTCAAAAATGGCCATCCGGGTTCTTGGTCAGGGCAAGGAGGTCTCCTTTAGTGTGGATCAGTACCTTTCGGGGAGAGTGGTAACAGGTGAACCCTTCATGTTCAATTCGCGATTCGGTAAACTACAGCTTGCCGAACATGCTGAATATCTCAAGGAGTCCACTGAGGGAGATCGGCTGGAGCCTGAGGTGCTCGCCCATGGTTTTACACGCGAACAGGTGATGGAAGAAGCAAAGCGCTGTCTGCATTGTGACTGCCGGGATATGCATCATTGCAAACTGCGCATCTATTCAGATGAGTATGGTGCCGACCAGAGGAGGTTTAAGTCCGATGAAAGAGTGATGTGCACAAAACTGGATCAGCATGAGCTGGTAATCTACGAACCTTCCAAATGTATCAAGTGCGGGATATGTGTCAGGATCACAGAAAGTTATAAAGAGGAGTTTGGCTTCACTTTTATTGGCAGGGGATTTGATGTAGTTGTAGGGATCCCCTTTAATGAAACACTGGACCGCGGACTTAAAAAGGCTGCAACAAAAGCAGCACTGGCATGCCCTACAGGGGCTCTTAGTTTGAAAGAATGAATATGAAAATTTTATTATTCGCTAAATCGGAAACCTGATTATTGTTATGAGAACCAAGATATTACTTCTTTATATAATACTAATAATTGGCTGGCCTCAAATCATGGGTCAGACTGCTGATTGTTGGGGCAATTTTCGGGGAGATTCGAAACTTACAGGTGTGAGCCGTGCCACGTTGCCGGATCAACCTGCCATGCTCTGGAATTTCAATACACAGGGCAGCATTATGGCAGCACCTGTTGTATGCAACGGGGTTGTAGTTGTTGGAACTGTGAAAGGGGCGTTGTATGGCATTAATGCGGATGGGACCCTCAAATGGAAAATTATTACTGACAACAGTATTGAAGCACCTGCCCTGATTTTGAACGGTGTCGTCTATGCCGGGAATTTGGATGGCACACTCTATGCCATCGACCTGGAGTCAGGAAACATCAGGTGGACCTACCAGACGGAGAACCAGATTATGGGATCCCCCGCTTACTATAGCAAAGGAAAAAAGAGTGTAATCCTTGTGGGCAGTTATGACTATTACCTGCATGGCATAGATCCTGCCACAGGAAAAGGGTTATGGAAATATGAAACAGATAATTTCATCAATGGTGCCTGTGCCCTTTACAGCGGAATGGCAGTGTTCGGTGGGTGTGACGGGTATATTCACCTGGTGGACGCCATCAGTGGAAAATCCAGGACAAGCATGGAGATCTCCACCTATGTAGCCAGTTC